>JANMKH010000056.1:0-13216 GCA_031371965.1 Sulfuriferula sp. | reverse complement strand
ACGTCTGGGTATGGCTATTCGCGCCTGCGAAGAAACCGAACAGAAGCTCGCGCTACTGCTGCAATACCGCGACGACTACGCTGCCCGCTGCCAGTCCGATCTGTCGGCAGGTTTAACAGCAGCCGGATACCATAATTTCCGCGTGTTTCTGGAAAAACTGGACAGTGCCATCGCCGGACAGCGTGAAGTCATACGCGAAGCACAAAAACTTGCCGATAAAGCGCGCAGCGTCTGGCAGGAAAGTGAACGAAAACGCATGTCGTTCGGCGCGCTGGAAAACCGTGCCAAAAAGCAGGCTCAACAGCACGAAACCCGGCGTGATCAGAAGCTCACAGACGAACATGCCACCCGGCAAACGCTCTACAAACGGTAGGACAAGATGACCATGACTCCGACAAGCTCCGTGCAAGCCCAGACCAGTCCTGCACCCGCTGCCAAACAAGCCGGCACCGCCCCTGCAGAAGTCCCTTTTAACCAGGTACTCTCGGGCGAAATGGCGAGCCGGCGGGATTCCGCCAACGCGGACAATTCGGCTAACCAGAATACAGACAACAAGGGCGTCCAGGATCAGCAGACCACGACCACAACCGGAAACCCTGGCGCCAAAGAAACCAAACCGGCGGAAACAACAGACGCCCGACTCAAGGACGGCAAAGATAACAAAGACAGTAATGCTACGCCGCCAGTATCCGTTGACCTGATGGCGCTGGTGGCCAATCTCAGCCAGGTGCCGACAAAATCAGCCAAGACAGATGCATCCCAGCCCGAACTGGATACCCCCGCTACTATCGGCATCGGCAAAGGCACGGGATCTGCACAGAACATCCTGCAGAAATCCAGGATTGCTGCGCAGCTGGACGGATCGACGGAAAATACACCCGCCCTCAAGCCGGAGATTGCTTTGACTGCTCCGGCCAAACAGCCAGGCGAATTAAAACCAATTCTTGATCCGGCGACCTTAAAACTCGATCCCGCCAAACTGCAGGATATTCCGCTGAGTACGACACCTGCTGTGTTGGCGCCATTACAACAAGCTTCGATCAATATTGCACAGGCGATCGCTGGGCTGCCCGGCGAAAAGCTGACGCCTAAAGTAGGCACGCCCGCTTGGGATCAGGCGCTCGGACAAAAAATCGTCTGGATGTCGGCAGGTGCGCAGCAAAGCGCATCGCTCACCCTCAATCCGCCAGATCTGGGACCACTGCAAGTGGTATTGCATGTCACCAATGACCAGGCCAGTGCAACGTTTATTTCTGCACACCCTGATGTTCGTCACGCCCTCGAAGCCGCTCTGCCGAAACTGCGCGAAATGATGGGAGATGCCGGGATTCAGCTAGGCCAAAGTACAGTGAGCGCCGGTACGCCCAATCAGCATGAGGCTCGCGGAGGATCGCCCCGGCATGCATCACCCGGTTTCCGCGCTGCGGACGGCACAATCGACAGTGCAATCCAGTCTGGACACGCTCAAATACGGGTGTCCGGTCTAGGCACAGTCGATACTTTCGCATAAGCGCTTCAACGCAGAAGACAAAAGACATGGATATGCGCCCACTTCCCCCCTCTTTTCTTCGCATCTAAATTTGTATTTTTTCTCAATAATGAACACACCCAATATATTCATGCAGGACTAGAGGAACAAGAATGGCAAAAGCACCACCCAAACCCGAGCCGAAAGCTGAAGTAAATGCCGAAGCCCCTGCGGTCAAATCGAAGAAACCACTGTTTCTGATACTGGGTATTGCCGTGCTCGTATTGGGTGGCGGAGGCGCTGGCGCCTGGTATTTCACCCAGCCGAAAAGCGCCCACTCCCAAACCAAATCCGAGCCGCCCAAACCGCCGGTGTTCATCAACATGGATTCGTTCACTGTCAACCTGCAATCAGAGGATTCGGATAAATTCTTGCAGACTGCCTTTACTCTGCAGGTAAAGGATGATGCTCAGGTGGAGGTCATCAAAGTGCATTTACCGCAAGTGCGCAGCCGCCTGCTATTACTGCTTTCCAGCCAGAAAGCCGCTGACATCCTGACCCCGGAAGGCAAGAACAAACTTGCCCAGGAAATCATCGCGCAGGTTAACAAACCCTTTGAACCCAAAGGCACGCCACAGATTGTTACCGGCGTGTTTTTCACTTCATTCGTGATTCAATAAAATCATGTCGGATAGCTTTCTTTCCCAGGAAGAAGTCGATGCCCTGCTCAAGGGTGTCAGCGGCGAACCCGATGAGGTTCAGGTAGCGGATGATCCCACCGCAGTCCGCCCTTACAACCTGGCAACCCAGGAACGTATCGTTCGCGGCAGGATGCCAACGCTTGAAATCATCAATGAACGCTTTGCCCGGCTGTTCCGGATCGGTCTGTTCAGTTTCTTGCGGCGCAGCGCTGAAGTGTCGGTGGGCCCGGTACGCGTTTCCAAGTACAGCGAATTCATTCGCAATCTGATGGTGCCCACCAACCTTAATCTGGTGCAGATGAAACCATTGCGCGGCACCGCCCTGATGGTGTTTGATCCGGGCCTGGTGTTTCTCCTGGTAGATAATCTGTTTGGCGGCGATGGACGTTTTCACACCCGTGTCGAAGGGCGCGATTTCACTCAGACAGAACAGCGCATCATCCAGCGCATCCTGAATATCGTGTTTGAAACTTATGCCAAATCCTGGGAATTTGTCTACCCGGTCGAATTCGAATTCATCCGTTCGGAAATGAATACCCAGTTTGCCAACATCGCCACCCCCAATGAAGTGGTGGTGGCGACCACCTTCACAGTAGAGCTTGGCCCGGCCAGTGGCGAAATGCACTTTTGCACACCTTATTCGATGATCGAGCCCATCCGCGACATCCTCACCAGCAGCTTGCAGGGCGAGACGATGGAAGTAGACAAGCGCTGGACACGCCTGATGACGCAACAGATCCAGATCGCGGAAGTCGAGATCGTCACTGACCTGGGTACCTCAAGGGTAACACTGGGCGACATTCTGAACATGCGGGCAGGTGACGTGATTCCGTTCACCATGCCAGACACCGTCATCGCAAAAGTCGACGATGTTCCGGTAATGGATTGCAGTTACGGAATACTCAACGGCCAGTATGCATTGCGCGTCGAGAAGCTTCTGACCCAGAGCACAAACGAATCCAATCAAGGAGAACAGCATGGCTGACAATGCAGATACCCAGACGATAGCCGAGGACGATTGGGGCGCGGCCATGGCTGAGCAGGCCGTGGCCGAAACGGAAGCCGCCGCATTGCAGCCGCAGTCTGCGGGTCCGACCATTTTCAAGGAATTTTCCGGCCAAGGCACCAAGGGTGAAACCCACAACGATATCGATTTCATTCTCGATATTCCGGTCCAGCTCACTGTGGAACTGGGGCGCACCAAGATTGCAATTAAAAATCTGCTGCAACTGGCGCAAGGTTCGGTGGTTGAGCTTGACGGGCTCGCCGGTGAGCCGATGGATGTACTGGTCAACGGCTGCCTGATCGCTCAGGGCGAAGTCGTCGTGGTAAACGACAAATTCGGCATCCGCCTGACCGATATCATCACGCCATCAGAGCGAATTCGTAAACTCAACAAATGAAACGTATCGCGTTCATTCCAGCCGCCAGCCTGTGGCTATCATCCAACGCCAACGCTGCTGTAGAAACCGGCGCAGCCCCGGCCGGCGGTCTATTTCAGGTATTACTGGGACTGGTTCTGGTACTCGGCCTGATGGCCGCCCTGGCTTGGGCACTCAAGCGCTTCGGCGCGACGCGCGCGGCTGGTAGTGCGGTAATCAAAGTCGTTGGCGGCGTCAGCGTAGGCGGGCGCGAGCGGGTACTCATTGTCGAAGCGGGGGATCAGTGGATCGTCATTGGCGTAGCTCCCGGACGTGTCAATGCGCTCGCCACCATGCCGCGCCAGGAAAACTCTGCACCCATGACCGGCCCAGCCGCGAAAAATTTCGCCGGCTGGCTCAAACAAACCATGGAAAAACGCAATGCCCGGTAACTCCCGGCACACCCACAACACTATGCGACAGCTAGCCCATACCGCTTTAAAAATCCTGAAATACTGGCTGCCAGTGCTCTTGCTGGGCCTACCCATGCTGGCGGCTGCGGCGGAGCCAGCCGGTTTACAGGCATTCACCAGCACACCCACCCCCGGTGGCGGACAGGCCTACACGCTGAGCCTGCAAACCCTGCTGCTGCTGACAGCGCTGTCTTTCCTGCCCGCCGCGTTGCTGATGATGACCAGCTTCACCCGCATCATTATCGTGCTGTCCTTGCTGCGCCAGGCGCTGGGTACACAATCTGCGCCTCCCAATCAGGTGTTGGTCGGCCTCGCGCTGTTTCTTACCCTGTTCGTGATGGGCCCGGTATTTGACAAGATTTATACCGATGCATATCAGCCCTTGTCGGAAAACAAAATCACTATGGCTCAAGCGCTGGACAAAGGCGTGGCTCCATTGAAAACTTTCATGCTGAAGCAGACCCGCCAGGCCGATCTGGCCTTGTTCGTCAAACTCTCCAATGGGCCTGCTTTGCAAGGACCGGAAGACGTGCCGCTACGCGTGCTTATCCCCTCCTTCATCACCAGCGAATTGAAAACCGCCTTCCAGATTGGCTTCGCCATTTTCATTCCATTCCTGATTATCGACATGGTGGTGGCCAGCGTACTCATGTCCATGGGCATGATGATGGTGTCGCCCGCGATTGTCGCGTTGCCATTCAAGCTGATGCTGTTTGTTTTAGTGGATGGCTGGCAACTATTGCTGGGCTCGCTCGCCCAAAGCTTTTATTAAGGAAAAACGATGACCCCGGAAAGCGTCATGGCCCTAGGCCACCATGCCATGGAAGTCACCCTCATGGTCGCCGCACCCATGCTGCTGGTAGCACTCAGTATCGGTCTGGTCGTCAGTATTTTTCAGGCAGCAACGCAGATCAACGAAATGACGCTGTCGTTCATTCCAAAACTGGTGGGAATTTTCCTGGCCTTGATTGTTGCGGGGCCGTGGATGCTGTCCGTCATGCTCGATTACATGCGTGAAATATTCACCAGCATCCCCACCCTGGCGGGATAAAAAAATAGAAAGGCAAAAGGCAAAAATTAAAAGCAAAATCGCGCACTTCCCGGTTCTTATTTTTGCCTTTTAATTTTTGCCTTTTGCCTTTTGCCTTCTAATCAATGATTACTTTTACCAGCGTCGAGCTGAATACCTGGATTGCTGCATTGCTATGGCCGCTTACCCGGATTCTCGGGCTGATTGCCGTAGCCCCGGTATTTGGAAATACCAGCGTACCAGTGCAGGTAAAGATCGGTATCGGTGTCATGCTCACGTTGATCGTGGCGCCGACCCTGCCAGCGTTACCCACCGTTGACCCGATGTCCCTCCCGGGTCTTCTGATTCTCGTGCAACAACTCATCATCGGTCTCGGTATGGGTTTCGCGATGCGTATCATTTTTGCCGGTGTGGAAATGGCCGGGACGATCACCGGCATGACCATGGGCCTGAGCTTTGCCAGTTTTTTCGACCCGCAGTCGCAAGGGCAATCAAACTTCATCAGCCAATTTATGGCGTTATTGGCAACGCTAGCTTTTCTGGCGGTTAACGGTCATTTGCTTTTATTGTCAGTGCTGGCGCATAGCTTCTCTACCTTGCCCATTTCCACTTCACCTATGGGCGCTCAGATATTCAAGCAGATGGCAGACTGGGGTGGAATCATTTTCAGCGCAGGCGTGCAGTTATCACTGCCCATGGTGGCGGCTCTGCTCATCACCAATATCGCGCTGGGGATACTGACTCGTGCTGCGCCTCAACTCAATCTGTTCGGTATCGGATTCCCGATCACCCTGACTATCGGCTTTGTCGTCATCGGGCTTGCCTTGCCTTATCTGGCCACCCCGCTTGAGCGCCTGTTCCAACAGGGCATAGAAATGTCCGGGCAAATCGTGGCACCTTCATCCGGAGTGCCGTAAACAGCATTCAGGTTAAAATAATTCGATGTCGCCTTCGGTAGGCGCCACGCTGGTCAGCTTGCCTTCCTGCAGTAACCTCTCGTAGGCACACACCTGGTTGCGTCCGTTTTCCTTTGCAAAGTAGAGCGCCTGATCCGCCTGGCCAACAATAGTGGTCGGCAAGCCTTGTTCACCGATGGCCACTACGCCAACACTGGCTGTGATATTCCCTACCTGTGGGAAATGATAGGACTCCACGGCTTTTCTGAAACGCTCCAGCACAGTCAGCCCGATGGTCAAATCGACATCTTTAAGCACGACCACGAATTCTTCTCCACCGTAGCGAAAAAGTTGATCGTCATCACGAAAGGTACGAGTCATGATTTGCGCAAACAGCAACAACACTTCATCGCCGTACAGATGGCCGAACTGATCATTTACTTTCTTGAAGTGATCGATGTCCAGAATGCCCAGGCAACATTGCACTTCTTTAATATCCGACGCGCGGCGACCGGCGCGACGCGCTGACATGACCGCCATGATGCGCTCGTCAAAGGTTTTCCGATTCAACAACCCGGTCAGGGTATCGCGCTCATTATCGTTGATCAATTGCAGATAATTTTGATAAATGTGCAGGAAACTGGCTGCCACAGCCTGGTCTTTTTCAACGTAGGCTTCATTCCTAACCGTCAAAAATCCGATGACTCCATTCAAACCGGCTATCGGGTGTACCACTCTCACACCGCTCACATCAGTGGATACCTGTTTTTTTCCTGTAGTAAAGCACTTCGTCAAATCCGGGTCGTCTTCGACACAATGCGGGAGATGATTCTCTGTTTCCGATTCAAGGCTTCGCTTGGAGTCAAGCTCGACCAACAGCTTGAGCATTTGTTTATCGGATTCCCTGAATATTTCAAACAACCTGATTTGACCTGCCGGAATGAGTTCCTGCAAGGTTTTGATCAGGCATATTTCCAGTGAATGCTGGTCGCGCAGTGAGGTCAGTCTGACTACAGATTCGAGCAGGCGAGAAGTATTATCTTTTGTCATGCGACGGACTCCATGAGCCACCCGGAATTACTGGAAATTTTCCGACATTTTTCCTGACATTCCTTAATTGGCAAATTCTTAACTGAATGGTCCATTGTTTGCCTATCCCTTCTGCTGGCTTACTCACACAGGATTGCATGACAAATTCATCAAACATGCCGTTATCGGTAGAATTATTTTGACTACATGTCCATATTTTTTGCCCACGCGAGTGCTTGCAGGTGCTTCAGACTGACTTGTGCGGCATCAATCTGTAACGAGGCTGCTAGCCTCCCGGCGCATCCGGCCCCTCGCTCACAGGCCTCGGCAAGGGCCAGAAAATCGCCATAGACACCTTCGCGGGCCAGTAAAGCCTGCGACATCGCTTCAGGCAGCTGAATTTTGTCCAGCACTTCTCCCATCGGTATGCCCAACAATCGATCCAGCAGAGAAAACAAGCCCGCAACAAATAGATTCTCTGTCTCGGCCTTGGGCAGAAAAGTATCGCCAAGCAGCTCGGCAAAGCGACCTCGTGTAATGGCGGTCTGCATCAACAGCTGAGCAGATTTGCTCGTTCCGGCAGTTGCCAGCAAGACTGAAAGCCAACGATAAAGCGGAGTGTAACCCAGCACTTGTACCGCGTGACGCAGAGACTCTATCTCACAACCCAGACCGAATCCTGCCGAATTGATATAGCGCAATAATTTGTAGGACACGACGGGATCGCGTTTTAGCACAATCTCGATCTGGCGAACATCTGCGTTCTTCCTGACCATTTCCAGCAACTGCACAATCAACACTTGCGAAGTGTTCAGGCCTTTGGACACGCTGTCCGGCCTGGACATCAACTGGAAAGGGCCCGTTAGAAAATCAAAACCAAGCGATACGCAGGCGTCGTAATCCTGCCAGCTAGCAATATTCCGCGCCACTTTTTGCACAGGCAGGTTTTTGATCAGGGCATATTGCTTGGCTTGCACAGCGAAATCAGCCTTGCTGAAAGATATCTCGACATGAGTGGCCAGAGAAAAGAGTTCCTTGTCCGGTTCTTCCGATGCTATCCAGTGCAATGAAATACCGAAACCGCGCTTACGTAGTGCATGCAGCGCCGCTAATATCCCGGGTTCAGCACAATCACTCGCCCTAACACCAAGTACAATATTTTCGGCAGGCAGAACTGTGAGTACATCCGCCAAAATGAGTTCTGGCGCAGCTTCAAGGAACAGGATTTGGTCGCCGAGACGCCAGCCCACCTGCTCGTTATTGATTACGTCGGCAACCAGTCCAGCCAGCGTTACAGCGTTCTCTACAGCTGACCGGCACGCATCGATCTCAGCCTGTTGCCAGGTAAGCGCGTATCCGACAGTGCGCTGCTGCGCATCCAGCAGCGGCTCGCGCACGACAACATTCATATCAGGCATGGAATAGTAAACATCATATTGGATAGCGAAATGACCCAGACGAGACGCGATCCGCTATTAGTCCGTGCTAAAAGTTACAATTTAACCGCGAAGAAACAAGAAAGCAAAAGACAAAATTCAAGACACCTCCATGAATTCTATTTTCACTTGTATTTTTTTACTTTTTCTTTCCTGCTTCCCTTGTATTCAATGCGATTTCTGCGGATTTAAAGTCTCTTTACCCTATTCAAAAGCCTAGACTATCCAACAGATCGTCCACCTGGCCTTGGTCAGCAACAACATCGCTATTTCCAACAGGATTAATTTGCGGGCCATTGAGCAGTCCGTTGCCAGCATCGCGTCGCACCTCTACCGAGGGTGGCGCATAGTCAATAAGTAGTTGCACAAGTTGCTGCTCAAGGTGATGCGCAAGCTCGGTCACTTTGCGGATCACCTGTCCGGTAAGGTCCTGGAAATCCTGTGCCATCATGATATCCAGAAGCTGTTGCTTGGTTGCACTGGTATCGTGGCGCATGTCAACCAGGCACTGCATGGTGAGCGTGGCCATGTCGCGGTAATCCGCTTCCGAGAAAGGTGCTTTCAGAACCGATTTCCAGCCATCCAGAACCTCGTTGGCACCCGCATCTATCCTCTCCTGCAAGGGTATTGCAGCATCGGTGGCATTCAGCACCCGCTGCGCGGCCTGTTCGGTCATGCGTGCCACATAGTTCAGCCGTTCCCTGACATCGGGAATATCATGCGTCGCCTTTTCCAGCACCTTGTCGAAACCAAGTTCACGCAGGTTCTCATGCAGGCTACGCGTCATCTGGCCAATACGCGTCATAACCTCGTCATGCTGGCCAAGGCCGGCATTGGTGGGGTGACAAGCAACGGCATCCATTGCCACATGCGGGAGTGGTGTATTCACATCAGGCTCCCACTTTTTCAAGTTTCTCGAAAATCTTGGCGAGCTTTTCGTCCAGCGTAGCGGCAGTGAAAGGCTTGACCACATAACCATTGGCCCCAGCTTGCGCCGCTGCGATAATATTTTCTTTCTTGGCTTCTGCCGTGACCATCAGCACCGGCAGCTTGGATAGAGCCGCATCCGCACGAATGTTCTGCAGCATGGTGAGACCATCCATGTTGGGCATGTTCCAGTCGGACACCACGAAATCAAAATTGCCGGACCTTAATTTGGCCAGTCCATCAACGCCGTCTTCGGCTTCTTCAACATTGGAATAGCCCAGCTCTTTGAGCAGGTTGCGCACGATGCGACGCATGGTTGAAAAATCATCAACAACCAGAAATTTGGTATTCGGATCAGCCATGAAATGCTCCATTAATTCTCATAATTCGGTTAATCGGTTATCGGCAGTTGTTTATAAAACTTGAACGAAACCCAGGCATTGACGCGGATCAGACTCGCAATGCGCGGCTCGAATGCGCTGCAAAATAAGTCATCATTCTGCCTGGCAACTCATGCAGCGGTCCCACCTCATGCGTGGCGCCAATGGCAATGGCTTCTCGCGGCATGCCGAATACCACGCAGCTTGATTCATCCTGTGCAAAGTTATAGGCGCCGGCATTTCTCATTTCCAGCATTCCTGCTGCGCCATCCTTGCCCATGCCTGTGAGGATGACGCCCACCGCATTTTTTCCGGCGCTGATTGCTGCGGATCTGAATAGTACATCCACCGAAGGCCTGTGCCGATTCACCGGCGGCCCCTGATCGAGCTTGGTAATGTAATTCGCGCCGCTACGCGCAAGCAGCAAATGAGAATGCCCCGGTGCGATATAGGCATGACCCGGCAGGATCCGTTCGTCTCCTTCGGCTTCCTTGACGGATATCTTGCACAGCTTGTCGAGCCGGTTTGCAAATGAGCGGGTGAATCCCTCCGGCATGTGCTGGGTGATCAGGATGCCGGGGCAGTCCGAGGGCATCTGCATGAGGAACTCCTTGATGGCCTCAGTGCCTCCAGTAGAAGCGCCAATAATAATGAGTTTTTCGCTACTGGTCAGGGGGTTGCGAATCGGCGCCAGCGGCCCTTCTGAGGCATGCACCCCAGGAATAAGCGAACGGGGTTTGATCTTGGCGCGTGACGCAATGCGAATTTTTTCTGCAATCAAGCTCGTATATTCGCGCATACCGCTCTGGATGGATAGCTTCGGCTTGGTCACAAAATCCACCGCGCCCAGTTCCAGTGCGCGCATGGTAATTTCCGAGCCGTTCTCGGTCAGCGACGACACCATGACTACCGGCATGGGCCGCAACCGCATGAGTTTTTCGAGGAAATCCAGGCCGTCCATTTTCGGCATTTCCACGTCAAGAGTGAGCACATCAGGATTGGTCAGTTTGATCAGGTCGCGCGCAACAATGGGGTCCGGTGCTACGCCCACCACTTCCATGTCCCACTGGCTATTGATGATCTCGCTCAACACGCTGCGGATCAAAGCCGAATCATCGACAATCAGAACTTTTATTTTCATGCTGCCTGCTTTCCGGGCATCGCCCTCGTACGTTGATGCCAGACGATCAAAACAGATCGATGTCGCCACTCACCGAACTGGTTTTGAGTTGGCTTGCGTAATCCTGCTCGCGCTTCACCAGCGTGTAGTTATTGAGTTGCTTGAGTTTCTTGACCAGCACCTTGCCGGTACGCGGAAAGTAATACACCTTGCGCGGATGAATATCGTTCAGATCCTCGGCTACGATCCGCACATTCTCCATGCGCAGATAGTCGCGTACGAACTCGGCGTTGCGTTCGCCCACGTTGATAGTGGTAAAACCGCGCAGCACATTGCCCCCGCCAAACACCTTGGCCTCCAGGTTTTCGCGTCGCGCACCCGCCTTGAGCAATTCATTGATCAGTACCTCCATGGCATAGGCGCCATAACGCATCGATGCCGATAGCGGATTACCAGCGTCATTCCCGCTGTCCGGCAACATGAAGTGATTCATGCCGCCCACACCCGATACCCGGTCGCGAATACATGCCGCCACACACGACCCCAGCACCGTGACAATCAGCATCTCCTTGCCGGTAAAATAGTATTCGCCCGGTAATATCTTGGCGGCCTCACAATCAAATGTCCGGTCGTAATAAATATTGGTCGCGAAATGCTCTTGGATCGCAGGATTCATAAGTCACTTCTCATGCCAACTGCGCTCGACGTTGGTCCAACTCGTAGACGGTCTTGCCGCGCAGCCTGAACGCATCGGTGGCGTACAGAAAATTTTCGGAGTGCCCAGCAAATAATAGACCCTGCGGCTTCATCAGCGGCGCAAATCGGGCAAGAATTTTTCCCTGGGTAGGCTTATCGAAATAAATCATTACGTTACGGCAGAATATAACGTCAAATGGCCCCGTGATCGGCCAAGTGTTTCCCAGTAGATTTAGCTGCTTGAACGATACCAGCTGGCGCAGTTCGGGGCGCACCCGCACCAAGCCTGCCCGTTCGCCTTTGCCCTTCTGAAAAAAACGCCGGGCGCGATCCTTCGGCATCTTGTCCAGCCTGTCGATGGTATAAACCCCATTGGCTGCGGTCTCCAGCACGTTGGTATCGATATCCGTTGCCACAATGGTCACGGGAGGAGTGAGGGTATCAAATGCTTCGCATAGCGTCATGGCGATCGAATAGGGCTCTTCTCCGGTCGAGCTGGCCGAACACCAGATCGTCAGAGGCTCCTTCATTTTTAGCACATGCTCGGCCAGTATCGGAAAATGGTGCGCCTCACGAAAGAACGACGTCAGATTGGTGGTCAGGGCATTGGTGAACGCCTCCCATTCGTCGGTATCCCGTCCGCCTTCGAGCACATCCAGGTATTCCGTAAAGGAAGTCATTCCTTTTGCCCGCAGGCGTCGCGCCAGGCGGCTGTAGACCATTTCCTGCTTGCTTTCGCTCAGCGATATCCCGGCTTTCCGATGAATCATGGCACGCACTCTGGCGAAATCGCGAGGAGTGAATTCGAATATCTTGTCGGGATCCGATTTGTTTTGCAATGCAGCCTTCATGCTGAGATTTTCCTTAATGCCATGCCCGTTGCACCGAACAATGATTTACCAGGGACTCCGGCCCGGCGCGAACGCCGGTCGGGTATCGGCGTATTCATACGCTTCCCAAATAACCCCAAGCATTATGCCCGGTCTAAAATTCTTCCCACGCTTCGCTGCTGCCGCTGCCAATGGCTGATTTCTTCGGCTTGGCAGCCACTCTGGCTGGCACTGCCTTCAATTTTGGCTGTACCTGTTTACGAATGACCGGAGTATTGGTGTGCAAGGCGCTCATTGCCTGCCCGCCCTCACCCAGCTTGAAGATGCTGACCACTTGCGCCAGTTTGGCGGCCTGATCCTGCAAGGACTCGGATGCCGCCGCGGCTTGTTCCACCAGGGCTGCGTTTTGCTGGGTGACTTCGTCCATCTGGCTCACGGCTTGGTTGATTTGCTCGATGCCGGATGTTTGTTCCTGGCTGGCTGCGGTGATTTCGCCCATGATGTCGGTCACGCGTTTGACGCTTTCCACGATCTCGTTCATGGTGGCGCCGGCTTGATCGACCAGCTTGGCACCGCCCTCCACCGTCTCCAGCGAGTCGCTAATCAGGGTCTTGATTTCCTTGGCGGCACTTGCCGAGCGTTGCGCCAGGTTGCGCACTTCGGCCGCCACTACTGCAAAGCCTCTGCCCTGTTCGCCCGCACGTGCGGCTTCCACGGCCGCATTCAACGCCAGGATGCTGGTCTGGAACGCGATGCCGTCGATTACGCCGATGATGTCGGCAATCTTTTTCGATGAGGCATTGATTTCGCCCATGGTATCCACCACGCGCGACACCACGGCACCGCCTTTGACTGCGACTTCCGAGGCG
>JANMKH010000039.1:0-1679 GCA_031371965.1 Sulfuriferula sp. | reverse complement strand
AAAAATTCCCTATTTTGAACACACACCGCCCACCAGCACCTTGAAAAACCTGCAACGACAAACGACTGGGGTATCTGATGGCCTGCAAGGGCTGACGGAAGTCGGCACGCTGGAATTTACTGCGGTCAGTCGCGATCTGCGCCATAGTGCCGACTCCGTCAGTTCCGCCGGGCAAAGCCTGTCCAATCCGCGCGGCATTCTGTTCGGCACCGGTAAACCACAGGCTGGGCCAGGAGAAAAATAAACATGAAAAATTACCTGTTAGCTGGAATGGTGGCGCTGAGTTTGAGCGGATGTTTCAGCCTGGCCGGCAATAAGAATGCGCCGGAAATTACCACTTATGTACTCGAAGACGCGGGACACGCCACCCCCGCCGCCGTGACCAATCCGCATACGCTGCTGGTGCTGGATACCGCAACCAATGCTTTCTATAACACCGACAGCATTGCCTTTAGCCGCGCACCCGGCACACTGGGGCTGTACCAGTATGCACGCTGGGCAGATCGTCCCGGCAAGCGTGTTGGCGAACTGTTGCTAACACGCCTGGAAGCGGATCACTTTTTCGCGACAGTCGCCTCCAGCGGCAGCGGCATCAAGGGCAACTGGGTGCTGGATACCAGCTTGCTGACCTTCTACCATCAGGCCAGCGCTGCGCCCGGCAGCGTCCATGTCGAATTGCGTGCTGAAGTTACCGATTTACGCAACCGGACATTGATTGCACGCAAACTTTTTATCCAGGATGTCCCCGCACCGACCTACAATGCAGCGGGGGCGGTCTCTGCCTTCAACATTGCCACCGGCAAACTCCTCGATGATATGGGAGCATGGCTACAAACCTTACCTATAAAGGGATCAGACGTGACAGCAAGCAAGCTTCCTTAGCCATCTAAGGGATTTTGTCTATATTGGTAGCAATACCATAATCATAAAAGGAGTGCCGCATGAATGTATTCGCTAACTTCACCCTGGCCGCCAGCCTGCTGGCATTACCTTTCGCTGCTCATGCCGCACAGGCGAATCCTACCGAACAGGTTGTCAAATACGGCAATATTGAAATCCATTACAACGCCATGCCCACCGACGAGCTGCAACCAGAGGTGGCGAAAAACTACCATATCGAACGCAGCCGTAACCGTGGGTTGCTGACTATCGCAGTACTGCGCAAAAACAAGCTGGGGGTTTCCGAGCCCGTACCAGCGGTACTTAGTGCTACGGTGGTCAATCTCAATTCCCAGTTGGCCGAAATTGATATGCGCGAAGTTAAAGAGGGCAGTGCTGTGTATTATCTCGGCGAGTTCCGGATTACGCCGCCCGATACGCTGAAATTTAACGTCAGTGCGAAACCAGCAGGGGAAACGCGAAAATATCAGGCTGAATTCAGCCGGCCATTTTTTCAATAGCGCACTCTTCGCCCACTTTCTTCAACCCGAAATGGTATGGATGGGTCGGGCGGGGCCACTATTATATTTGGCCGCGCATCGCCAGCAGGCGCGCCACGCGCTCATCCGTGGCGGGGTGGGTTGCAAACAGACTCCTGATGCCCTCTCCAGAAAGCGGGTTGATAATCATCATCTGCGCGGTTTCCGGGTGCAGTTCCGCAGTCTGCATGGGCGTGCCATGCGCGTAAGCCTCGATTTTGCGCAACGCGGAAGCCAGTGCTTCGGGATCGCCGGAAATTT
>JANMKH010000020.1:0-5649 GCA_031371965.1 Sulfuriferula sp. | reverse complement strand
GATGGCAGCCGCTTTCCGGCGATGGTGTCGGTCACGGCGCTGCGCGACGATCAAAACGCCATCATCGGCTATCTATTGATCGGCACCGATAATACTGCGCGCAAGCAGGCGGAAGAAAAGCTGCGCTGGACCGAGGAAAGCTTCCGCTTGATGGTAGAGAGCGTCACTGACTACGCCATTGTCATGTTGGATCCGAAGGGACGCGTGTTGAGCTGGAATACCGGCGCGGAGCGAATCCAGGGCTACCACGCGGAAGAGATCGTCGGCCAGCACTTCTCCCGGTTTTATCCCGAGGAAGACGTCATCAACGGCAAGATCCAGCGTGACATGGAGGCGGTGATAGCCAACGGCCGCTTCGAGGACGAAGGCTGGCGGGTGCGCAAGGACGGATCAAGCTTCTGGGCCAACGTGGTGTACACGGCGATTCGAGACCAACTCGGTAATTTGCGCGGTTTCGCCAAATTAACCCGCGACCTGACCGAACGCAGGCAGGTCGAAGCCGCGTTGACCGGCGCCAAGTCCGCGGCGGAAAAGGCCAACCTGGCGAAATCGGATTTTCTGTCCAGCATGAGCCATGAGCTGCGCAGCCCGCTCAATGCGATCCTTGGTTTTGCTCAGCTGATGGAGTCCGATTCCCCGCCGCCAACACCCTCGCAGACGGCAAGCATTGAGCAGATTCTCCACGCGGGATGGTATCTGCTGGAGTTGATCAACGAAATCCTCGATCTCGCGATCATCGAGTCCGGCAGGCTGTCGCTGTCGCTGGAACCGGTATCGGTGACCGACGTCATGCTCGAATGCCAGGCCATGATCGAACCGCAGGCACAAAAGCGCGGCATCCGCATGGCCTTTCCCACGTTCGACAATCCGTGGTTTGTCAGAGCCGACCGGACCCGGCTGAAGCAGGTTCTCATCAACCTTCTGTCCAACGCAATCAAATACAACCGCGAGCAGGGCCGGGTCTTGGTGAAGTGCGCTTTGATCTCCGCGGAACGCATTCGCATTAGCGTCCAGGACACCGGCGCGGGATTGCCTGCGGAAAAGCTGGCGCAGCTTTTTCAATCGTTCAACCGTCTCGGACAAGAGAGCAGCGCAGAGGAAGGCACCGGCATTGGCCTCGTAGTGAGCAAGCGACTGGTCGAGCTGATGGAGGGCGCCATCGGCGTGGAAAGCACCGTCGGGGTGGGCAGCGTGTTCTGGATAGACCTGAGAGCGATTGACGCACCACAATATGCAGATGCAGGAGCCGAATCTGCGGCTGGTGCCCAAATGCAAGTGCCGAGCGGCGCACCGTTGCACACGCTGCTCTATGTAGAGGACAACCCGGCGAACCTGAAGCTGGTTGAGCAACTCATAGCGCGCCGCCCCGATCTGCGCCTCTTAAGCGCGGTAGACGGAAATCTCGGCATTGAGTTGGCGCGCGCTTCTCAGCCGGAGGTGATCCTGATGGACATCAATCTGCCCGGCATCAGCGGTATCGAAGCCATGAAAATCCTGCGCGCCGACCCGGCCACGGCGCACATCCCGGTCGTTGCTCTGAGTGCCAATGCTATCCCGCGCGACATCGTAAAGGGCCTGGAGGCGGGATTCTTCCGCTATCTCACCAAACCGATCAAGGTCAATGAGTTCCTGAACACGCTGGACGAAGCGCTGGAGTTTGCAGAAAAGGGCCAGTCAGTGCAAATAAAGCAGCACGAATAATTATGCTCAGTGCGTCCGACATTTTTAACGCCAGCATCCTGATCGTTGACGATAAGGATGCCAATGTGCTTCTGCTCGAGCGTGTGCTGCACGGTGCCGGCTATACCTCCATCACGTCTACGATGGATCCGCATGCGGTGTATGAGCTGCATCGCAAAAACCGTTACGACCTGATCCTGCTCGATCTGCAGATGCCCGGCATGGATGGATTCCGGGTAATGGAATGCCTGAAGGAAATCGAACTGGACGACTATCTTCCGGTCCTGGTGATCACCGCCCAACCGGAGCTCAAGCTGCGCGCACTACAAGTCGGCGCAAAAGATTTCATTAGCAAGCCGTTTGATCTGGCCGAGGTACTGGCGCGCGTTCACAACATGCTGGAAATACGCCTGTTGCACAGGAAATCGAAGCGCCACAGCCTGGTGCTGGAACAGACGGTGCAGGAGCTACGCGAAGCAGAGTCTGGATTGCGCACCAATGAAGTGGCGTTGTCCAAAGAGAAGGCTGCGCTCGACGATCACGTAGTTCAATTGCAGCAGGCGAATGAACACTTGGTCATGGCTACAATTGAAGCGCACGAATTGGCCGAAGAAATCGACAAGGTTAAAATTCGCATGGCCCATTTGGCCCAGCACGATGCTCTCACCGATTTGCCTAACCGCATTCTGCTGAACGACAGGTTGGCCCAGGCGATTGCGCTGGCGCGCCGTCAAGGCAAGCAATTGGCGGTGATGTTTCTGGATCTGGACCGCTTTAAACACATCAACGACTCGCTCGGGCATGCGGTTGGCGACGAACTGCTGCAATCGGTGGCGAAACGCTTGATGGCGGTTGTACGCAGCTCGGATACCGTATGTCGTCAGGGCGGGGATGAATTCGTCATCCTGCTGGCCGACGTCGAGCACGCGGAAGATGCAGCGCGCAGTGCCCAAAAAATACTCGCGGCGCTCATTGTTCCACACCGCATCGATCAGCTTGAGCTCCACGTTACCGTGAGCATCGGCATCAGCATCTACCCGGATGATGGTCAGGATGCGGATACCCTGATCAAAAGTGCGGACACCGCGATGTACCACGCCAAGGAAGGCGGGCGCAATAATTACCAGTTCTTCGAGCATGACATGAACGTGCTGGCGGTCGAGCGGCACTCCATCGAGGGTGGATTGCGCCGCGCGCTGGAACGGCAGGAATTCATGCTGCATTACCAGCCGAAGATCAATCTTGAAACCGGAACCATCTCCGGCGTCGAGGCGCTGGTACGCTGGCAGCATCCGCAACGCGGACTGATCCTGCCCGAGCAGTTTGTGTGGATCGCCGAAGACTGCGGTCTTATCGTGCCTATAGGCGCATGGGTGCTGCGCGAAGCCTGCCGGCAAGCACGGACCTGGCAGGATGCAGGCTTGCCGCCCATACCAGTGGCGGTCAACATCTCCGCCGTGCAGTTCAGGCACAAGTATTTTCTGGAAAGCCTGGCGGATATCCTGAAAGATACCGGCCTGGCGCCGCGCTATCTCGAACTCGAGCTGACCGAAAGTGTGCTGATGCATGATGCAGCCTCTACTGCCTGCGTACTCAAGGCGCTCAAAGCCATGGGCGTGCGGCTTGCCATCGATGACTTCGGTACCGGTTATTCCAGCTTGAGTTATCTGAAACGTTTCCCGATTGATACCCTGAAGATCGACCAGTCGTTCCTGCGTGACATCACGCACGCCACGGCCGATTCGGACGATGCCGCGATCGTAGCAGCAGTCGTCAGCATGGGCAAAAGCCTCAATCAGCGCGTCATTGCCGAGGGCGTGGAAACTCGCGAACAACTGGCATTCCTGCAGGCCCAGGGTTGTGGCGAAGGGCAGGGCTTTTATTTCAGCCGGCCGGTAACTGCAGAGGGATTGATCGCGTTGCTTAGAACAGGAATTTCAGGAACCATACTCGGTGAAAGTAATTAAACAACACTCGCGCAGCTTATAGTCTTTCGGCCTGATATCTGGCGTCTTTCGGTTTTATTCCTCGTCACTGGACTTGGGTTCATTTATATTCTGTTCGTTTGCGCCTTGCGCAAACGCTCTCGTCGCCAACCGCAAGGACGTCATGTTTTTCTCATAGTTGCGGCAGCCCGAGCACATCATTACATGCGTTCGCAGCGACAGCTTTTCGCCCAGTGTGAGCGGGCGATCCTGCGATTCGGAAACGAGGCGGGTGATTTCCCGACAATTCAACATGAGCGCTCTCCGTTTGCATACCATTTGTGCTCCAGGCACACCTGCAATCGCAAACGAGCACGGTGCAGCAGTACAAATAAATTGCTGGCTGTGATGCCGGTTGCCACGCAAATTTCATCCGTCTCCAGTTCGACGAATTCGCGCATCATGAAGACGCGCGCCTGTTTGGCCGGCAAGCCCTCAAGACAGGTTTCGAATACGCTCCAGAATTGTTGTTGCCGGAAGCTAGCCTCCGGGTTGCCCCAAAGGGTGGGTCGCTCATCCGCTTGCCAATGTCTGCGCTGATCAAACAGGTGATCTGCGAAGTCTTCGTTCTCGTCATCGTCCTGTAGCAAACTGCTGGCATTGACCAGGCGCTGCTTATGTCGCAACTCATCGGCGATCTTGTTTTTCAGAATGGCGAACACCCAGGTTTTCAGCGCCGAACGCCCCGCAAAGTGCTTTGCGTTGAGCAGTGCGCCGGCAAGCGCTTCCTGTACGGCGTCTTCGGCAAGATGGGCGTCACTGAGTTGCAAGCGGGCGAATTTGACCATCTGGCGGCGCAAATCCTCAATGAAAATACCGTCATTCAGTGTTGTTTCCGCTAACAATGCGTCATGCTTCTTCAGCGTACTCATTGCATTATTTCCCATCGCCATTTTGTTTTGGCCCCACACGCCGCCGGCCTGCTATGCCTGTAGCGCCGCTTCCAGTTTGGGGCGCTGATCCTGGAACGTGCCGTAAAAAAATGCATCACCCACGACCGTGATAGGCGCAACCCGTACTCCATAACGTGTTTTTGCTTCCTGCGCCACCTCGGGATGGCTAATGTCGCGCTCTTCAAAAGCGATACCCCGCTCGCGCAGGAATTGTTTGACTGCGGCGCAGTCCGGGCAGCCGGGGGCAGTGTAGACGATGACGGTTTGCTGCATGTGACTCTCCTCAAAAGCTTCTTTTCAAGCGCATGTCCAAAGAAACCTTATAAAGGTAGAAAGCTGATTCGCACAGCATAGCAATACCCGATACGCCGGACTGACCTGATGAACAGTCCGGCAGGCAGCTATTCTTCCAACCCGTCCAGGCCGGCCTGCGCCAGTTCCGCCGCGCGAATTACCGCGCGCGCCTTGTTCTGGGTTTCCGTCCATTCATTCTCGGGCACCGAGTCGGCAACGATGCCGGCGCCTGCCTGCACGTACAGCATGCCGTCCTTGACCACCGCAGTACGGATGGCGATCGCCAGATCCATGCCGCCGCCAAAGCCGAGGTAACCTACTGCGCCGGCATATATGCCACGCTTGCTGGGCTCGAGTTCGTCGATGATTTCCATCGCACGCACCTTGGGCGCACCGGATACGGTGCCGGCGGGGAAAGTGGCACGCAACACGTCCATCGCCGACAGGCCCGGCTTGAGCTTGCCCTCCACGTTGGAGACGATGTGCATGACATGTGAATAACGTTCGATCAGCATGTTCTCGGTCACCTGGATACTGCCGGTGACTGCCACGCGCCCCGCGTCGTTGCGCCCCAGATCCAGCAGCTGCAAATGCTCGGCGCATTCCTTGGGGTCGGCCAGCAGTTCGGCGGCAAGCTGTGCGTCGTGTTCGCGATTGGCGCCGCGCGGGCGCGTGCCCGCGATGGGGCGCACGGTGACGGTGTCGTCTTCCAGCCGCACCAGGATTTCCGGCGACGCGCCCACCACGTGAAAACTGCCCATGTCGTAATAAAACATGTAAGGCGACGGGTTGAGGCT
>JANMKH010000014.1:0-3212 GCA_031371965.1 Sulfuriferula sp. | reverse complement strand
CATGGCGCAAAAGTCGCCCATTTGCCCTTGCACCACCGTGACCCATTCGACCGCCTGTTGATTGCTCAAATTTTGCTGATGCCTGCGCAGTTGCTCACCACCTGCAACATCAGCCGGTACGCTCTTGACTGCCGGATATTGACCAACCAGACTAGACTGAACCAATGGTGTATGGAGAATATGATGCGTCAATACAATCTGTATGAGGCAAAAACCCAGCTCTCGCAACTGGTTCAGGCCGCTCTGGACGGTGAGGAGGTTTTGATCGCACGCGCCGGTAAAGTGGCGGTGCGTCTTGTACCTGTCGCGTCGGCCCAACCAGCGACGGGTGGATGGGGGACATTGAACATTGATGCTCCGCAACTGGATGCGGCGTTTGCCCCTGCGGTAGAGAGCGAAGTGGCGCGTTTGTTTGGGGAGGGCTCGTCGTAATGCCGCCTGGCTTGTTGCTCGATACGCATATTGCATTATGGTGGTTTGCCGGAAATCCCCGTCTGGATGGCAAAATTCGCGAAGAAATCAGCCGCAGCGAATGTTGGCTGAGTGCGGCATCAGTGTGGGAGGTGGCAATCAAGTTTAGATTGGGCAAACTACCCGCCGCGCCATCTGTATTTCTCGATACGGGTAATGCGGCGGGAATGCGCTTACTGTCCATCATTCCGGAACATACCGTAGCTACTGCCGAATTACCCGCACTCCATGCTGATCCGCTCGACCGTTTGCTGGTCGCGCAGGCTTGGCAACAACATTTGATTCTGCTAACCGCAGATGCCGCGCTAACGGCTTATGGCCCGAATGTGCGCTGTGTGCAATGAACACAAATCTTGTACTTCCGCTTGCATTCATCCCGCCTCGCTCTCCTTAACCATGTTTGAGAAAAAACAACAATTGCATGGTTGAATATTTAAAAATTCGCATTTTGTCATTTCAGTAAATCCCACCGCAATGATTTGAGCAATTCGGCGATATCTCAATAAATATTGAACTGCATCTTGCCGTCTTGTATTCTTACAATATTCAAGACGACACTTAAGGAGTAAGCATGTATGCCGCAACCCTCACTGAGAAATTTCAAATTGGCATCCCTAAAGCATTTCGCGATGACCTCGGACTTAGAGCCGGGCAGCAATTCGTCTTTGTTGCCAAGGGTGACGCCATCATCATGATTCCGCGACGCGAGATTAGCGAAGTGCGTGGCTTGCTGAAGGGCGCCAACCCTGAAAATGTGCGCGACCGCACGGAGCGAAGCTGATGCATGTAGTGGATACTTGTGGCTGGATAGAATGGTTGACCGACAGCCTGTTAGCAGAAAAATTCGCGCCGTTTCTGGCTGACAGCGCCAACCTGACTGTTCCGACACTGGTGCAGTTTGAGTTGTATAGATGGTGTCTGCGCGAAAAAAACGAAGCTGTTGCGCTGGATATCATCGGTCTCACCGAGGTTTGCCTGGTGCGGCCTCTTGACACTCGCATCGCGCTGTCGGCAGCCGATCTTTCCGCACAGTACAAACTTGCCATGGCAGATGCTGTGGTCTATGCCAGCGCACTTGCCGCCGGGGGCCAACTACTCACATCCGATGCCCATTTTGCAGGCTTGCCGAACGTATGCTACTGGCAGAAAACAGCTTAACCTCACCGTGATTTCCCCATGAAGGTATTAATCACCGGCGCCTCCGGTTTCGTCGGCCGCGCCACCTGCGCCTGGCTCGTGGCGCAAGGCCAGGAGGTTGCCGGCGCGGTACGGCAATTGCCCGCCCGGCCAGTGGCGGGCGTGGACTACCGCATCGTGGGTGACCTGAATGCCGACACGGACTGGCGTGCTGCCCTCGCTGGTGTGGAGGGTGTCATCCATTGCGCCGCGCGTGTGCATGTGATGCGTGAGACGGCTGAGGATCCGCTGGCGGCATTCCGATCAGCCAATGTGGCGGGAACCGAGCGGCTTGCGCGTCGGGCCGCGGCTGCAGGGGTGAAGCGGCTGGTTTTCATCAGCAGCATCAAGGTGAACGGCGAGGAGACTGCGCCCGTCCTCCCTCTCCCCAACCCTCTCCCGCGAGAGGAGAGGGAGCTTGCGATTTCTCTCCCACGAGGGACAAGGAGGAGCTTTCGAGAGGACGATACACCTGCGCCGCAAGACCCCTACGGCCAGACCAAGTGGGAAGCAGAAGCCATGCTTGCCCAAGTGGCACAGGAGACTGGTCTGGAACTGGTGATCGTACGTCCCCCACTGGTGTATGGACCCGGCGTAAAAGGCAATCTTGCACGCCTGCTAGGTTGGATCGGACGCGGCATACCATTGCCACTGGCCCGGATCCGCAATGCACGCAGCCTGATCGGCATAGACAACTTCACCAGCGCGCTGCACGCCTGCCTCAGCCACCCCGCAGCGGCGGGACGGACTTATCTGGTGCGCGATGGCGAGGATGTTTCAACACCCGAACTGGTGCGCCGGCTGGGTCACCACCTGGGCAAGCCGGCGCGGCTGTTTGCACTGCCGACGCCGTTATTGGAAAGCTTGGCGGGGCTGGCAGGACGCCGCGCCGACGTGCAGCGCCTGACCGGCTCGCTGACCGTGGATGACAGCCGGATTCGGCGCGAGCTGGGCTGGATACCACTGTGCACGCTGGATGAGGGCTTGGCGCAAATGGCGCGCGCCTGGCTGGACAACGCCCGATAGTCCGGCTTACGCCACAGACACGCCTGGGTTAAAATCCGGGTACCCCATTGGAGGATAACCCGCCATGTCACACGCCCAGTCCCACCTGTTTTTAAGTGAAGACGATTACCTGCGCCGGGAAGAGCAAGCCAGCGCCAAGCATGAACTGGTCAATGGCGAAATGTATGCCATGGCAGGCGCCAGCGAGCGACACAATCGCATCTCGGGCAATCTGTTTTTTCACCTGCGCGCCGTGACGCGCGGCAAGCCCTGCCGCGCTTTCATGGCTGACATGAAGCTGCGCGTAGACGCCGGGACAGCGTATTACTACCCGGACGTGATGCTGGTATGCGACCCGGCTGACGATCACCCGATTTATAAACGCGCGCCATGTTTCATCGCTGAAGTGCTTTCACACCCCACTGCCAGCGTGGATCTGCGCGAAAAATGGCAGGCTTACCGCACCCTGCCCGGCCTGCGCTATTACCTGTTGGTGGATGCCGAGCGCCTGTGGGCGAAGGTGTTTTTCCGGCATGAGGGCGAGGGCTGGTTCGAGCAGG
>JANMKH010000548.1:0-4360 GCA_031371965.1 Sulfuriferula sp. | reverse complement strand
ACGCTCTGGTTGAGCAAAATACAGGCAATGGCAATATCGGGATTCAGATTGGTGGCATAGA
Source organism: Sulfuriferula sp. (assembly GCA_031371965.1). Lineage (GTDB taxonomy): Bacteria > Pseudomonadota > Gammaproteobacteria > Burkholderiales > Sulfuriferulaceae > Sulfuriferula. The sequence continues at coordinate 4,299 of JANMKH010000548.1, read as the reverse complement.
TCACCGTTTTGGCAACCTCGAGAATCTTGGCTTGCGCATCAGCCTCTGCTTGCAAGCCAAACAGCAGTCCCTCAAGCCGTTTGTGAGCCAGGTTGATAAAGCGTAATACGGACGGCAGCTCTCGAACCTGTGCGGTTGCTTGCGGTGTCTCGGTTGGCTTGTGTGGCAGATCAATAAACATCCCCCGTGCTACCAGTGATTCAAGCAGATGGTTGTTATCAATGACATGACCACGGCTGAGCAGTAAATGTCCGGTGGTATCGAAGACATCCCATTGCAAAGGTTCACCCAGAACCATGTCCTGCATACTGATACGTCGTTTATTCACGGTGACCTCCTGTTGCTCTGCGTTGGTGTGTTTTACGCATGATCCTCATTTGAACGTGGGGGTACGCTGTTATGGTAGCAAAATTACAACTTTTTGCTTTCCTGGCACAAGCAGGCATAGGGTTGGTATCCTGGTAGAGAGGATACGCGCGGGGCAAGGGAAGGCTCTACCTGGCGTGGTATAGTCAGCTTGAAGAGGCAGTGCTGATGACCGTCCAGCGCGGCAGGATCCCGATTGAATACGGGACCTGCACCTGGACAAGACCAGGCCTGTGGCAAATGAGGTTGCGTCAGTAGCCTGTTTGTGAACTGCGCGGCAGCTCGCCGACCTCACCGAAAAAGCTCCACAGCAGGTGGGCGACGACTTCGGGAGCGATCACGGTATGGCGATTGTTGGTTTCCTGAAGACGGGCACGCAGATCCTTGCGCAATTGCGCATTACCCGTCAGGTCGAAAATGATATCGACCTTGTCGCCCAGATCAATGACTTCCAGCGCATCGCGAAAAACAGGAATTTTGCTGTGCACGAAACCCATGGCTACCGGTGATTCCAGGTCTCTCGAGGCAACCGCGACAATTTCCACATTGGCGTGTTCTTCCTGAATCTTTTCCAGGAAATTTTCCGCGAAAATTTCTCCGACGCTGCCTAAACCGAGTAATGCGACTCTGACTTTATTGCTCATGGGAGGTCTCCTTGGTGTTATGAATTTATCGGCTGACGATACCGGAATGGCCCTAAGCTAGCAAGGGCGCCTCAATTGCGCGTGCCAGAGAGCCCGCTTCGGTTTCAGGCATAAACAATTCGCGGCGCTTTGCGCACTGGTTTTGCAGCAACGCCAGCCATGCCGGGTCGCATTCGGCACGGTGCAGCAGTGTGGCGAGCGCGGCGGTGTCAGCCGGTGCGTAGTAACCGGCATAATGCTCGCCCAGCATGCCGATGTTGCCGGGGATTGCCGAGGCGACGACCGGGGTACCGGCGGCGACGGCCTCGCAGATCACATTCGCGCCGCCTTCCATGTGCGAGCTGATGACCATGACCGGCGCGCGCGCCAGATAGTGCAGGACTTCACCGTGGGGGCGCTCGCCCAGCCAGCGGTAGCGCGGTTCGACGCGCATCCAGTGCTGCGCCTCTGCGGCCATTGCCTGATCCAGCGCCTGCCCCATTTGCGTAATGCGGATGCGGCTGTCCGCAGGCAGCCGGTGCAGGGCCTGGGCGGCGCGGAACGGGTCTTTTTCCGTGCGCAGGTGACCCGCTATGCACACCTCGAAACTGCGTTGGAGCGGTGGCCTGCGCGCCAGGCTGGGCGCCGACTGATACACCACATGCGTGCGGGTGCGGAGTGCCGGCGCCAGTTCGTCCAGTCCCTTGTCCTGCAGCACGATGATGCGCGTAGCCAGCGCGAGCGAGCGTTGCGCGTCAGCGTCAAAGCGGATGTCGCGATAGATGTCGGTTCCCGTCAGTGCCAGTACCAGTGGGCATTGCGGGTAGGCTGTTGCAAACCGGGCAATGGAATCGGCGCTACGGCGGGCGTGCAACGCCAGCATCAGGTCGGCTGGACGCCCATTCCAGCTGACTTCCAGCGCGACCTGATGACCGCGCTGGCGCAGCATGGCGGCCCAGCGTAGCGCGGTGTGACGGTTACCCAGACGGCTGGCGGGTTGGGCGGGGGTGATGAGGGCGATCTTCATTTTTGCCTATGATACCTTGGGCTACAATACCGGCTACTTTCTCGCCAGGCGCTGATGCGACATGACCGAATCCATTTCCTCGCCGCAAAACCCGCGCTTCAAGCATATTAAAAAACTCACCGAATCAGTAGCAGCGCGCCATGAATATGGCCAAACCCTGCTGGATGGCGAGCATTTGCTCGCTGCGGCGCTGGAGGCCGGAATCCGTCCCACGCTACTTGTTACAACACACGCTGCATCCGCCCACCCCTTACTGGCTCGCTGCGCAGAAGCGGAACGTCTGACATTCTCGCAGAGTCTGTTCAATGCACTGGCGCCAGTGAAAACTCCAACCGGTATTCTCGCGCTGATCGATATTCCGCAACCTCGGCCGCCCATCAAGGCGGATTTCTGCGTGCTGCTGGAAGCCATCCAGGACCCCGGCAACCTCGGCGCCATGCTGCGCAGTGCGGCGGCGGCGGGAGTGGACGCGGTGTATCTTTCCTCCGGCTGTGCCGATGCCTGGTCGCCCAAGGTGCTGCGCGGCGGCATGGGCGCGCACTTTGCGACCCTTATTATCGAGAATGCCGACCTGCCTGCCGTGGCGCAGGCCTTTCCCGGTGCAGTATGTGCTGCCACGCTGGGTGCAGCGCACAGCCTGTATCAGACAGACTTGCGCGGTGCGGTAGCGTTTGCAGTAGGCAATGAAGGCGCCGGGCTTTCCGCGGAACTGCGAGCAGTAGCGGGCGTAGAATTCACCATCCCCATGCCGGGCCCGGTGGAATCACTTAACGCGGCTGCCGCGCTGGCGGTATGCTTGTTCGAGCGGGTACGGCAGGTAGGGTAGTAACCAGGCCGCTACTCCAAGTGTCGAATAAACACACAGTGTACTGTCCGGGCTACACTGGTGCCGCATGTCGCAGCCTTTTGAGGATAAGAGCATGAACCAGCCCTACATCATCGATTTCACCCAGCTCAAGCTGACCGATATTCCCTGCGTGGGCGGCAAAAATGCCTCTCTGGGCGAAATGATCGGTAATCTGTCCAGTGCCGGCGTCAACGTGCCGGGGGGCTTTGCCACCACCGCGCAGGCGTTTCGTGATTTTCTCGACTTCAACAACCTGACGGCACGCATCAGCGCCGCCTTGAGCAAGCTCGATGTGGCCGATGTGACGCAGCTCGCGGCGACCGGCAAGATAGTTCGAGACTGGGTGGCACAGAGCCCGTTGCAGCCGGATCTGGAAGCGGCCATCCGCGCTGCCTGTGCCGAACAGGGCGATGTGCCGGTGGCGGTGCGTTCCTCCGCCACCGCCGAAGACCTGCCCAATGCCTCGTTTGCCGGGCAGCAGGAGACCTATCTCAACATCCAGGGCGCGGATAATGTGCTCGCCGCCATCCGCCTGGTGTTTGCTTCCTTGTATAACGACCGCGCCATCGCCTATCGCGTGCATCAGGGTTTCGCGCATGACCATGTGGCGCTGTCCGCCGGGGTGCAGCGCATGGTGCGCTCGGATCTGGCGTGTTCCGGGGTGATGTTCACCCTGGATACCGAATCCGGTTTCGACGGCGTGGTATTCATCACTGCCGCCTACGGGTTGGGAGAAACCGTAGTGCAGGGCCAGGTCAACCCGGACGAATATTACGTGCACAAGCCCACCCGTGCGGTGATCCGGCGCACGCTGGGCAGCAAGGCGGTCAAAATGATCTTCGGCGCGAGTCAGGATGCGGCCAATGCCACACAGGTGGTCGAAGTGCCGGCAACTGAGCGGCGCCGTTTTGCGCTGACGGACAGCGATATTGTGGCGCTTGCGGACCAGGCCATTGCCATCGAGCAGCACTACGGCCGCCCGATGGATATCGAATGGGCGAAAGACGGCGTGAGCGGCGAACTGCTCATCGTGCAGGCGCGGCCGGAAACGGTGAAGGCGCGGGATGGCGTCACGCAACGCCGCTATGCGCTGAAACAGCATTCGCGCATCCTCGTCCAGGGCCGCGCCATCGGCAGCCGCATCGGCCAGGGCGTGGTGCGCAACATTGCCAGCCCGGCTGAAATGGCACGCGTGCAAAAAGGCGACGTGCTGGTCACCGACATGACCGACCCGGACTGGGAGCCGGTGATGAGAGTGGCGTCGGCCATTGTCACTAATCGCGGCGGGCGTACTTGCCACGCTGCGATTATTGCGCGCGAACTTGGCATCCCGGCGGTGGTCGGGGCGGGCGATGCAACCGCTTGTCTGCGGGATGGCGCCGAGGTCACCGTGTCCTGCGCCGAGGGCGATACCGGCTTCGTGTACGCAGGGCGGC
>JANMKH010000509.1:0-7567 GCA_031371965.1 Sulfuriferula sp. | reverse complement strand
GATTCGCCAAGCCAAACAGCGAGAACAACTGCGCTGTGTTTTTGGCCAGTCCCCGATAGCGCGTCTTGCGATGACGAAACAGATTATTCACTACATGAAACGGATGCTCGACCTTGGCGCGGATGCTGGCCTTGGCCTGTTCCAGCCATTCCTGCTGTTCAGCCTCGGGCGACTTGTCCAGCGCGCGCCGCTTGCCCGGGCGCATGGCAACATGCCAGGTGACCGGCGTTTCCAGATGCTCTTCGCGCTTCTCGACACCCTGATACCCCGCATCCCCGAACGCATCGGTTTCATCACCATGCAGCAGCGCTTGCGCCTGGCTGATGTCGCTGACATGACCCGCTGTGCCAATGACGGTATGCACCAGACCGGAGTGCGCGTCCACACCGATGTGCGCCTTCATGCCGAAGTACCACTGGTTGCCTTTCTTGCTCTGGTGCATGTCCGGGTCGCGCGTGCCAGCTTGGTTCTTGGTTGACGGCGGAGCCGCAATCAGGGTGGCGTCGACAATGGTGCCTTCGCGCAGCAGTAAGCCTTTCTCGGCCAAGTGGGCGTTGATGGTATTGAAGATGGATTCGGTGAGCTGATGGCGTTCGAGCAGGTGACGGAAATGCAGCAGGGTGGTGGCGTCGGGTGCGGCATCTCGGGCGAGGTCAACGCCGATGAAACGGCGGACGGCTTGGCTGTCGTAGATGGCGTCTTCGATGCCTTCGTCGGAGAAGCCGAAGCATTGTTGCGCCACATACATCCGCAACATCCGGGTAAGTCCAACCGGCGGGCGGCCTGGACGACCGCTGCTTGGGTAGAAAGGGGCGACGGCGCGTTCCAGTGCAGGCCAGGGTGTGATGGCGTCGAGTTCAGCGAGGAAGCGATCTCGCCGGGTTAACTTCTTCTTTGTGGCGTATTCCAGTTCAGAAAAGCTTGTTTGCACCGCTGTTCCTTCCAGTTTGAAATCCATCCGTAGTGTCTCAGATTTGCCAGGCTGTGCGCTGATCTGAGAGAATAAATCAGTGCTTCCCTAACAGTAATGCGAGTGGAATCGCCGAGTACAGCGGGCGGGAATCCCCAAGCCGAATGACATCGGCTGCCCGCAAGGGAATTCTTCGGACAAAATCCGCTGCTGGGCTATATTACTATTTCATCAATACACGATCATTGCTGCGGCCATGATCGTGTTCAAATCAATATCATTTAGGAGATTGTCCCATGTATGGTTTCAGCATCCAGCTCGACATGCCGTTTGACACCGCAGTAGAAAAAACCATCGAAGGCCTGAAGCAGGAAGGCTTTGGCGTGCTCACCGACATCGACGTCAAGGCCACTTTGAAGGCCAAGCTCAATCTCGACAAACGGCCTTACCGCATCCTCGGCGCCTGCAACCCGCCGCTGGCCAATCGCGCCATCGATGCAGAAGCCGATATCGGTCTGCTGCTGCCCTGTAATGTGGTGGTACGTGAAGAAGCGGACGGGAAAATCACCGTCGCCTTTCTCGACCCCGGGATCATGGCACAACTGGTCAGCAATCCCGAGGTACAAGCAGTAGCCACCGAAGCGCGTACCCGGCTGGAGCGGGTACGCGATGGTCTGAAAGCATAGATCTTGTCATACCCACTGCAGCAAGTTTTTGAAAGGAATACAACATGTATGGATGGGATCACACTGGCTGGATGTTTGGTAACGGCGGCGGCTGGATGATTTTCGGCTGGTTCTGGATGGCGCTCATTGGGCTGGTGCCTATCCTGCTGTTGTTTGCCCTCGTCAAATACCTGTTCGGCAATCGTGAGGCCAGCGCCCATTCCAAGGCAGAAACTCGCCAGACAGCGCTGGATATTCTGGATGAGGCTTATGCACGCGGGGATTTGACGCGTGAAGCGTATCTGCAAAAACGTGATGATTTGAACAAAAAATAGATTCGCGGTTACTCAATAGCAGCATCCCTTCCGCATCCAACCCAAGGCATTCCCTTAGTGTTCAGGTAGATACGCCAAATCTTCAAATTATCGTCACAAAATTGTCGCCAAGAATTGCGAAACTGGCAACATGGACAATGACGACTTGCTATTACAGACGCTTTCCGCTCGGCCACTGCCATTGCGGATTGCATTGGTCACCGAGACCTACCCGCCGGAAATTAATGGCGTGGCGATGACGCTGGGCCGTCAGGTGGCAGATCTGCAACAACGCGGCCACCAAATTCAGCTGGTGCGTCCGCGTCAAAGCGCACATGAACTGGCGGCATCCAGCGCCAGCCTGGAAGAAGTGCTTAAACCCGGCATGGCGATTCCACGTTACGCCGGGCTGAAAATGGGCTTGCCTGCCAAATCCGCGCTGACCCGGCTGTGGAGTCTGAAACGGCCTGATCTGGTGCATATCGCCACCGAAGGACCGCTCGGCTGGTCGGCGCTGGCAGCAGCCAACAAGTTGCGCATCCCGGTGAGCACGGATTTCCACACTAATTTCCACAGCTATAGCCAGCACTATGGCATCGGCTGGCTGCGTCGCCCCATTCTGGCGTATCTGCGCAAATTTCATAACAAGTCCTGCGTGACGCTGGTACCCACCGAGGGTATCCGGCGCGAGTTGCAGGTGCATGGCTACGGCAATCTGGAAGTCGTGGCGCGCGGCGTGGATACCGAACTGTTTTCCCCGGCGCACCGCGATGCCGACTTGCGCGCCAGTTGGGACGTGGATGAGACCACTCAGGTGGTGCTGTACGTGGGCCGCCTGGCGCCGGAAAAAAATCTGAAGCTGGTCTTCGCCGCCTTCTCTGCGATGCATCAATGCAATCCGCACACACGTCTGGTACTGGTGGGTGACGGCCCGGATCGGGCCGCCTTGCAGGCTGCGTATCCGCAGGCGGTATTTTGCGGAATGCGCAGCGGCGTGGATTTGTCACGTCACTATGCGTCAGCGGACGCGTTCCTGTTCCCGAGCCTGACCGAAACTTTTGGCAACGTGACCATCGAGGCCATGGCCAGCGGTCTGGCGGTGGTGGCATACGACTATGCAGCAGCGGAGGAACTGATCCGCCACAACGAGAACGGGGTGATGGCCGCCTACGATGATGCGGAGGCTTTTATTGCCCAAGCGGTTCGTCTGGCGGCTGACCCGGCACTGGCACAACACATGGCACTGGCAGGGCGCCATACCGCCCAGAAAATGAGCTGGGACAGCATTCACGACCGTTTCGAGCAGGTGTTATATGCAATCGTGGAGAAGGAGGAATACGATGATACGACTCGACTGGCACTGGCAAACACTCGCTGAGTGGGAGGCGCCGCTGGCCGCACGCTTCAATCGGGCGCGGCGGTTTCGTGGGGTGGTCGGCGCGTTTCGCCTGATCAGCCGCCTGGGTAACGGGGTATTCTGGTACACACTGATGCTGGCGCTGCTGGCCTGGGATGGTTATGCAGCAATTCCGGCTGTTCTCAACATGGTGGGTGCCGGGCTGGCCGCAACGCTGATTTATAAGTGGTTGAAGGGCAAGACCTTGCGCCCGCGCCCATTCCAGCAATTTGGCGATATCTTATGCCTGACTGCACCGCTCGACCGCTTCAGCTTCCCGTCTGGGCACACCCTGCATGCCGTGGCATTCAGCCTGGTGGTGATCCACTATTATCCTGGCCTGATCTGGCTGGTATTGCCGTTTACCGCACTGGTTGCCGTCTCGCGCCTGATCCTGGGTCTGCACTACCCTACCGATGTACTGGCCGGCATCGCGTTGGGCGGTATCGTGGCCATGGCTTCGCTGATGCTGTAAAAGCAATCGCCCGGCAGCGGCTGGCCGCGGCGGATTTGCCCGATGGTGAAATAGGCAAGCCTGTCCCTGGCGATCGCCGGGCAACCGCCGTTGGCATCGGCCAGCGGGCTGAACCCTTCGCTTAACTGATTGATTTCACCCAACCTGCGCGTGGTCTGTGCCACGAAATAATCAAAGCGCCTGGACAAACGCCTATCCAGCCGGGCGGAACTTCGATACAACAATTGTGGCAGGCGACTGCTGCGCAATAGGCCATCAGCACGTGCCAACAGCTTCAGCGCGCGCTGCGCTGTGGCGATATCCACGGCAAAATGCCGGGCAATATGCTGGCTGATTTCGTCCCGGCAGTCGTGCAGCAGGGTAGCCGGGGTCGCCAGCAAATGCGGTTGAATATGCGCATCCATTGCCCACTCGGAAGCCGCATGGGTGAGCACCGGCAGGTTCAGCCACAGATGTTCATGGGCGGGCACAAAATGATGGTGCGCAATCACGTCTACCAGCAGATGGCTTTGGTAACCCAGCGCCAGCGCACGCTGCATATCGGTATCCGCTTCGTGCATCATGCGCAGCGCGCCATCCCAGTCATGCGTATCGTTAAAAGCCTGCGTACCCACATGCTTGCCGACCAGAGCCAGATCGGGCAGGCACGCTCCGGCCATCACCAGCTTGGGATAACGCAAGGCTGCGCGGCGTAATTTGGAGTCCAGCAGCGGCACGCCCCACATCAGCCACTGCGCAAAAAATACGTGGGTGTAAAGCCCCCATGCCAGTACATCGTGTGACTGGCATAGCAGCGGGATACTCCACAACAGCACGCGCAGGGTCTTATTCATATTCAGTACACTAAGGCGCGCTTGCGACAGCATGGTTAACACTGGGTGAAGCTTTGATGAAAGCAGGACAGGCGGGCGCTGTTATAATCCGCGCATTATTTCACTGCCACGGACCATCCAATGTCTGCTCTGATTTGCGGCTCGCTCGCGTTTGACTCCATCATGGTGTTTCAGGATCACTTCAAAAATCATATCCTGCCGGAGAAAATCCATATCCTGAACGTGTCGTTCCTAGTGCCGGAAATGCGCCGCGAGTACGGCGGCTGCGCGGGTAATATCGCCTACAACCTCAAACTGCTCGGCGGCGACCCGCTCATCATGGCGACCTGCGGCGACGATTTCGCACCTTACGCAACCCGTCTGGATGGCCTGGATATCGCCCGGACCCACATCCGTTCGGTGCCCGGCAGCTTTACCGCACAGGCCTTCATCACCACCGATCTGTCGGATAACCAGATCACCGCGTTCCATCCCGGTGCGATGAATCACTCTCATCTCAATCGGGTGCAGGACGCCGCTGATGTAACGCTGGGTATCGTCTCGCCGGATGGTCGCGACGGCATGCTGCAACACGCAGAACAATTTCATGCCGCGAAGATTCCATTCATTTTCGATCCCGGCCAAGGGATGCCGATGTTCAATGGTGATGAACTGGCACACTTTGTCGAGCTGGCCGACTACGTCACCCTCAACGACTACGAAGCCGAGCTCCTGCAAACGCGCACTGGCAAGTCATTGGACGCGCTTGCCCGACGGGTGCGCGCGCTCATCGTGACGCGTGGCGAACAGGGCTCCAGCATCCATGCCGATGGCAGCGTGATCGAGATTCCGTGCGCCAAACCAGCGGCCGTGGTGGACCCCACCGGCTGCGGCGATGCCTACCGCGCCGGGCTGCTATACGGTATTGAGAATGGCATGGATTGGCCTACTACCGGACGGCTCGCCAGCCTGATGGGAGCGCTCAAGATTGCGCAGCAGGGCGCGCAGAACCATGGACACAGCCGCGACGAGATTGGCACCTTGTTTCACTCGCAGTTTGGCTATGCGATGGATTGAGAACCAAGCCTGCATTGAGTTGTCTCTGTAGAAGTCAGCTTAATTACTTCGCGGGAGGCACTCTCATGAGCTTATTCAGATTAGCAGTATTGGGTTTGGTCGCTGGGCTTACGCTGGGTGGCTGCGCCAGTGGTCTGGGTAGCCGCGACTACAGTCGCAACCAGGTACGCGGCATCCAGGAAGTACGAACAGGTGTGGTGGTCGATGTACGCCATGTCAATATCGAGGGTACCAAGACCCCGATCGGCACCGGCGCCGGGGCTGTAGTGGGCGGTATCGCCGGCAGTCAGCTCGGACGCGGCAACGGCAGCATAGCGGGAGCAGTTCTCGGTGCCGTAGCCGGTGGGTTGGCAGGCTCGGCGGTTGAAGAAGGCGTCACCCGGCAAAATGGCCTGGAAATCACGGTCAGACTGGATTCCGGCCGCACTATTGCCGTCACCCAGGGTGCAGACGAAGACATTCGCGTGGGTGATCGCGTGCGTGTGCTGAGTGACAACGGTGTCGCGCGCGTGACTCGCTGAAGAGGAAGAGGTTAGCCACCTGATTAAAACCCGCTTTGCCGGATTTTTTGGGTATCTCACGCGTAACCAAATTTTCATTCAGCCGTAATTTCAGCGTAACGTGCGCTGCTTACTGTGCATTCCATTGACACCAAAATGGAGTGCACAGCATGCTTGACCCACAAATTCATGCACAAACCCGCAGCAAACCGCGCCTGTGCGTATCCCTGGCGCGCGATATCGGCGAAGTACGTGAAGCCCAGCGCCTGCGCTACAAGGTTTTTGCCGAAGAAATGGGCGCACGGTTGACTTCGCGTGAGGCCGGACTCGACCAGGATATATTCGACGACTTTTGCGACCATTTACTGGTACGCGACAACAGCAGCGGGGAGGTCATCGGCACTTATCGCATCCTGGCGCCGCATCGCGCCAAGCAGATCGGCGGTTATTATTCCGAACTGGAGTTCGACTTGACGCGCCTGTCACACTTGCGCCCCGGCATGGTCGAGATCGGCCGTTCCTGCGTACACCCGGATTATCGTGGCGGCGCCGTCATCACCCTGCTGTGGTCGGGGCTGGCGGATTATCTGCGCGCGCGCAATTACAGCTATCTGATCGGCTGCGCCAGCGTAAGCATGGATGACGGCGGTCATACTGCGGCCAGCCTGTACAACACGCTGGCGCAAACCCGCCTGGCACCGGTGGAATGGCATGTGTTTCCGCGCCATCCGCTGGCGCTCGACCAGCTTGACGGCAACCGGCCGGTAATTACACCGCCGCTCATCAAGGGTTATCTGCGCGTGGGTGCGTATTTATGTGGCGAACCCGCCTGGGACGCAGATTTCAATACCGCCGATCTGATGCTGCTGCTGTCCATCAAACAGATGAATCAGATTTACGCACGCCACTTCATGAGTAAATAAGCTGCAATCACGCGCCGCTCCGGGCACAATTGGATTTTCGCTTGATGGAAACGGCTAATGCTGCGTGTATTGCGCCTGGGTGGCGCCGTTGTGGTGGTCTTGGTGGGGCTGTTGATACTGGCCGGAATATTCCCGTGGGCAAGACGCACGCTTCGCCAGGCTTTGACGATGCGCTGGTCGCGCGCATTACTCGCCACTTTGGGCATCCGTTTGCGTGTATCCGGTGTCCCACCGGAGCTAGCCGGTGGGGTGATGTTTGCCGCCAATCATCTGTCCTGGCTGGATCCGTTCCTGGTGCTGGCGCATTGCCCGGCACACTTTGTCGCCAAATCCGAAGTGCGCAGCTGGCCGGTGCTGGGCTGGCTGGCGGCACAATCCGGCACACTGTTTATCGAGCGTGAACGCCGCCAGGATGTGGGGCGGATTAGCGCCAGCTTTACCGAACTGTTACGCGCCGGGGATAACGTCGCCTTGTTCCCCGAGTCCACCACGGGC
>JANMKH010000309.1:0-11060 GCA_031371965.1 Sulfuriferula sp. | reverse complement strand
GTCTGGTTTTCGTTACTCCATTTTTGGCCAAACTTTTCCGTGAAATGCTTCAGGGCAAGCATCACCGCCACACCCAGGACAAAACCGCCGAGCGTAATCCATGGCAGGCGCCGGTGAAGCAGATCCGGCAACAGCTCGGTTGCCAGCGCACAAAATAATACGCCCGCAGTAAAATGCTGAATCGCGCTGCTCAATCGTGGGCCAGGTGGCCGCCAAAGCGATAACGCCCCTCCGGCAAATACTGCAGTAGCTGGATAAAGCGCGAACAGCACTATATCGAATAAAGTTTTCATCATGCCTCCGGCCGAGTAGTCACCGCATCAAATTGAAATCCAGATTGTCAATGCCCGTCATCCCTCGAGATTTTTGCGGATCCAAGGTCTTTCGGCTCGGCTTCCAACTTATCGATTCGCATCGTCAGCACGCACTTGACGCTTGTCAGTACACACGCTGGGATGTGTTCAATGCAGGGTGAACAGTCGCGATACGGATATCGTATCTCCAGAAAACATATATATTTTTCATTAAAGACCCTGTAGCAAGTACAGGGTCAAGCTTTGAGTTTTTAAATTGTGTGGATCGTCATGCAGCATCAATGTCGAGCTGCTGCTAATTCTTCACATCTCGTTCGCTGGATTTGATACTTGATGGAATTCACACCCTACTCAAGTCCAGCTATGCGTCGAAACATGCCTTCGAAAAAATTGCATATTAGCTATTCTTACAACGCCAATCTTGTTAAATCAAACAATTTCAGCGAGCGCCCATTTATATTACATAACCGGACCGGAGCAAGCTTTGATCATTGTGACTGTCGTCCACACATGCACGCGCAGCAGTTGCACAGCTATAATAGGCAACCTTTTTTGCAGATTGCACCATGAGCGCCCCTTACACCGAAATCAAACCGCACTTGGTTGCCCTGTTCCGCGCTGCCATTGTTGTTGCACTCCCCGAGGCAGCTGATGCGCCCGTAGAAATCGATCACCCGCGCGAGGCAGCGCACGGCGACTACGCTTGCAGCGTAGCGATGAAACTGGCCAAAACCTTGCGCCGCAACCCGCGCGAACTGGCGCTGATCATTCAGGCTGCGCTGCCTGCCTCGCCGCTGGTGGATAAAACAGAAATTGCCGGCGCCGGTTTCATCAACGTGTTTTTGCGGCCGGCCGCTTACCAGCAGATCGTGCCGTACATCTTTGCCCGGGGTGACCGCTTTGGCGATGGGCGCAGCGGCCAGGGAAAACGGGTGCAGGTGGAATTCGTCTCAGCCAATCCGACTGGTCCGCTACACGTCGGACACGGGCGCGGTGCGGCCTACGGCGCCAGCCTTGCCAATGTGTTAGCGGCTGCCGGATACGATGTGGCGCGCGAGTATTACGTCAATGACGCCGGGCGGCAAATGGATATTCTGGCGCTCTCTACCTGGCTGCGCTATCTCGAATTGTGCGGTATCCATGTGCCTTTCCCAGGCAATGCCTATCAAGGCGATTACGTACATGGCATGGCGCAAATGATATTCAATGCACACGCCGACCGCTACGTACATGAACCGTGGCGCGTGCTGGATGGGGCACCCGATTTTGATACCGCACCCGATGCGCATCTGGATCAGCTGATTGCCAATGCCAAAATATTACTGGGCGCTGATTACGCCTATGTGCACGACCTGGTGCTCACCGAGCAACTGGGCGACTGCCGCAACGACCTGCTGGAATTCGGCGTCGAATTCGACCAGTGGTTCTCCGAGCAATCCCTGTATGACTCCGGCATCGTGCAGCGCACATTGGCTCTGCTGGAAAAAAGCGGGCATATCTATACCCAGGACGGTGCCAAGTGGTTCCGCTCCACCCACTTCGGCGATGAAAAAGACCGCGTGGTACTGCGCGAAAATGGCCAGTACACTTATTTTGCTTCGGATATTGCCTACCATCTCAACAAGCTGGAACGCGGCTTCGATTGGCTCATCGACGTGTGGGGTGCCGATCACCACGGCTATATTGCCCGCGTGACCGGCGCATTGCAGGCACTAGGCCTTGCTGCCGACAAACTCAGCGTGGCGCTGGTGCAGTTCGCGGTGCTCTATCGCGACGGCCAGAAAGCGGCAATGTCCACCCGTTCGGGTGAATTCGTTACCCTGCGTGAGTTACGGCGTGAAGTCGGCAACGACGCGGCACGTTTTTTCTATGTGTTGCGCAAGTCCGACCAGCATCTGGATTTCGATCTGGATCTGGCCAAATCGCAGACCAGTGACAACCCGGTGTACTACATCCAGTACGCTCATGCGCGCATCTGCAGCGTACTCGCGCAATGGGGCGGCGACCCGGCATTACTGGCGGACATTGACTTTACGCCGCTCACTAACTCTTATGAAATCGATCTTCTGCATCGGCTTGCCGAATACCCTGGCGTGGTGGACATGGCGGCACGGGAACTCGCCCCGCACGCGATTGCCTATGCCCTGAAGGATATCGCGGGGGCCTTGCATGCCTATTACAATGCCGAACAGTTTCTGGTTGACGACAAAACCATGCGCCATGCGCGGCTCGCCCTCATCACCGCCACCCGCCATGCATTGCGCCATGGCCTCACACTACTGGGTGTAAACTGCCCGGACAAAATGTAACACCTTCCGACAAGGACTTTACTACCCCATGGCACGCGATTACAAATCCCGCCCCAGCGAGCAGAAAAAAGGCGGCTCGCTATTCTCTGGCATACTTATTGGTTTGGTCTTCGGACTCGCCATAGCCATCGTCGTTGCAATATGGGTGAACAAAAGCAACCCGTTCACCACACGCGAACAACCTGCGGTTACTGCGACCAAAGATAAACCCGCAACCCATGCACCTGCAACAAATGCCCCATCTGAAGAAAAACCACGCTTCGATTTTTACAAGATATTACCCGGCAACGAAGCTAGCATGACCGACCAGGATTTGCACAAGAACCCGACCCCACCAGCCGGTGAAAGCTATTATCTGCAGGCCGGTGCATTCCCGAATAGCGCCGATGCGGACAACCTCAAGGCACGGCTGGCCTTATTGGGTTATGAAGCTTCCATCCAGACTGCGGAAATCCCTGACAAAGGCATCTGGCATCGGGTTCGCGTGGGTCCATTCAACAGCATGGATGAACTCGACAAGACGCGCACCGCGCTGGAACAAAATCAGATCAAAACCCATCTGATACGGGTCAAGAACGCAACCGCGAATACGCAGTCGAACCCAGCACCGTAACCAAGAGGAGAAGACGATGTCCCTGATGCGCAAATTTTTGTTGATGATGACCCTGTTAGGTATGGGTGTGTTTCCATTGGCACATGCCGATTCGGCGCATCCCGTGGAAGGCAAGGATTATCAGGTAATCAGCCCAGAACTCAACACCGACAGCGGCAACAAGATCGAGGTGGCAGAGTTTTTCTGGTATCGCTGTCCGCACTGCTTTCATCTTGAGCCGGCACTCAACGCCTGGATCAAAAAGCTGCCCAAGGACGTGGCCATCCGCCGCATTCCAGCGGTGCTGAATGAGTCCTGGCTACCGTTGGCAAAAGCCTATTACACGCTGGACTTGCTGGGTAAAATACCGGCGCTGCATGATGACGTATTCAACGCCATTCACGTAGATGGCATCGATCTCAACAACCCGGACATACTGTTCAACTGGGCAGAAAAACAAGGCATCAACCGCAAGACGTTTGCTGCTACATATAACTCCTTTGACGTACAAAGCAAGGCAATGCGCGCCAACCAGCTCACCCGCGATTCCAAAATCAATGGCGTGCCCGCGTTTGTAGTGGCGGGCAAATATTCCACTTCGGAGTCCATGACCGGCAGCGAAGATGCGCTGTTCAAAACTCTTGACAGCCTGATTGCAAAAGCACGTAAAGAACAGCCGAAACAAGCCCGGCACGCACCAGTAAAAAAACATTAAGCTACCTGCTTAGGCAATGACCGCCATGCGCGTTTTCATTACTGGCGCATCGAGCGGTCTGGGTGCAGCCCTTGCCCGTCACTATGCTCTACAGGGCGCGCAACTTGGGCTGGTAGCACGGAACGCGGACAAGCTCGCAGCGTTTGCCAACGAATTTCCCGGCTGCGTTATCTATCCACTGGACGTGCGTGACCAGGTTGCCATGCAGGCCGCTGCGGCCGATTTTATCGCGCGTTTTGGCGTACCGGATGTGGTCATCGCTGCAGCCGGCATCAGCGTTGGCACGCTCACCGAACACGCTACGGATCTTGAGGTATTTCAAGCCGTAATGGACACCAATGTGATCGGCATGGTGACCACCTTCCAGCCTTTCGTCGCCGCCATGCGTCATGCGCGTAGCGGGGTGCTGGCGGGTATCGCCAGCGTGGCCGGCATTCGCGGCCTGCCGGGCGGCGCAGCCTATTCCGCGTCCAAGGCAGCCGTCATTACCTACCTGGAATCGCTACGGGTGGAGCTCCACAACAGCGGCGTCGCGGTATCTACGGTCAGCCCCGGTTACATCGTCACGCCTATGACTGCGGTGAATCCGTATCCCATGCCCTTTATCCTGCAAGCCGACGCGGCCGCCGCAAAAATTGCCCGCGCCATCGCGCAGCGGCGGCGCTATGTCACCTTGCCCTGGCAAATGGCGCTGGTCGCATGGGTTCTGGGTTTTCTGCCGCGCGCTCTATACGACCGCCTGTTCTGCCGCGCCCCCCACAAGCCGCGTAATCTGCCGCTGTGAATATCACTGAATTGATGGTTACAATGTACACGTATAACATTTGATTCAAACCGGCTTGGAGGCCGTTACCATGACCATTTCCATCCTGCTGATAGACGATCACCCGCTCACCCGCCTGGGTATTGCGCGCACTCTGGAAAACACCCCGGGAATGCAGGTCAATGCACAATGCGCGGATATCAAAACCACGCGCGAATGGCTGGCAAGCACAGGCAGTCAGGCCGACATCGCCTTGCTTGATCGCATTCTGCCGGACGGCGACGGCCTCAGCCTGGTGCAGGAATTAAAAAAACGCGGCATTCGCACGGTCATGCTCACCATGGCCGGGGAGGATTTCGAGATCAGCGAAGCCATTGCAGCCGGGGTGGATGGCTATATCCTGAAAAGCGCCGATCCGGAACAGCTTATCAACGCGATTCAATCTGTCGCACAGGGTAATAGCATGTTCCCCTCACACATCATGCAAAAACTGGCCCGCGGTGAGCTCAAGCAGGACGTGTTCAGCAAGTTGTCGCAACGCGAGCGCGAGATCGTCGAACTGGTCGCCCAGGGGCTCTCCAACAAGGCCATCAGCAGCCGCCTGGATTTGTCCGAAAACACGGTCCGCAACCATCTCTCCAACATCATGGAAAAACTGGGCATGCAAAATCGCGTTCAGGTTGCCACCAGCGCGTTGAAACATACCCGCATCACCGACAAAAGCTGAACTTCCCGCGCCTCGCTGTGCCAGATATTGCTTAAGGGCTCGTTCATGAATAACTTGGACTTACGCTGGGGTCGCTTTGGGATGCAGCCCAAGGCGCGAGATGTGCGGTTGTGTCATTCACAACAGGGCGGGCGCGGACACGTTCGCGGCGCAGCCGCCCGTTTGCGGGAAGCGCCCGCGAGGCCTGCTCCCGCAAGCGGGCGCTGCGCGGTAACGTGTCGCAGGTCTCCTCGCAACGCCGGGATGCGCCCAAAGCGACCCCAGCCCGGAGGGTTGCCGTGTATTCGGGCGTCTGCGGCGTTGCAAAGCTTGCGAATGGAACAACCATTCGCCGCGCTTCGCGCCTTGCATCCATCCCGAGTACACGGCAACGTAAGTCCAGGTTATTCATGAACGAGCCCTAACGGACTACGAGGAACCACGATTCACGCATGGATTACACGGCACCCTATCTGGAACGCACCCTGAAACGCATGGTAGCCGAAACCGAGGCTGCCGATCCGGCACTGATCAAACGCCTGTTTTTTCATCTTCGTCCCGGCCCATCTGAACCCAACGAACGCGCCGCGACGCATCTGGCCGACCTGCTTGGACTGATCGAACGCAATGCCGGTTACGCAGAGGCATTACGCTTTCATCTGCTGGGGCTGTTGCTGGCGAAAAAATCCGGCAACCTGTTGCGCGACAGCGGGATACTGCCGCGCCGTGGCGTCGGTACCGAGCTGTCGCGCCGCATTGGCTTCAAATTGCTACCGCCCGTTGCCGATCCCGATTCGCTGCGTGACTGGCTGGACGAGACATTGACCCCACGCGACACGGAATGGATAGCCGCCGTGGATGTACAGCTCTGGTACCGGCTGCTGTATGCGCTCAATCTGGACAAGCTGGATGAAGCGTCCACCGTTGCGCTGCGGCAAATGCTGCTGGATGCCATCAACGGCCTGTCACACCGTATCGCTGCCGAAGGGCTTGACCCCGAGTTGTTGCGTATTGAGCCTGAACTGGAAGAATACGCCTCGCCATTCCTGGCGCAGCATGAAGAAATTTACGCGCTGCTTCAATCCAGCCTGGCGGCCAATCCAGCAACACTCGATATTGGTCAGGCCGTGGTGCTGCTGGATCAATGTGAAGCGGTTCTGGAACGTATCCAGCGCCGTGCGGTAAGCGTCGGCACCAGCGTCAATCTAACCCTGTTAAGCAATCGCCTGCACCAGCAGATTGCACGCATGCGCAGCCTGCTCGAACTGCTCCAGGCAGACTCCATGGCGGCGCGCGTGCCCATTCTGACTGCGCTGTTTGTGACCTTCACCGTCACCGCCAACGAACGTTACAGCGTACGCAATCTGATATCTGCCACCACCGGCAGGCTGGCCTATCAGATCACCCAGCATGCGGGGCGCACCGGGCAGCACTACATTGCCGACAACCGCAGCGAATTGATGGGCATGTTCCGCTCTGCCGCCGGTGCCGGAATCATCGTCGCCGTGATGGCACTGCTCAAGGTGCTGATCGTCAAATCACATCTGGCTCCCCTGCAGGAGGCATTGCTGGTGAGCCTGAATTACGCACTGGGCTTTGTGCTGGTGTTTGTGCTGAATTTCACCATTGCCACCAAGCAGCCGGCGATGACCGCCAGTCTGATAGCGCACACCATCGCACGTGCGCGCAGCGCCAAGGATCAGGACCAGGTCCTGTCCAGTTTTGTCACCAGCGTGTTCACCAGCCAGTCTGCGGCGATTGCCGGCAATCTGTTTCTGGCATTTATCACCGCCGCATTGATCGGCAGCGGACTCGCCTATTTTTTCGGGGTACAGCCAGTGGATGCGCACAAGGCGGTGCGCCTGCTGAGCGAGATCTCCCCGACGGCACCGATGAACCTGGTTTACGCCGGTATAGCCGGGGTGGGACTTTTTTTATCAGGGATTGTCAGTGGTTATTACGACAACAAAAGCGTTTATAA
This sequence comes from Sulfuriferula sp., assembly GCA_031371965.1. Taxonomy (GTDB): domain Bacteria; phylum Pseudomonadota; class Gammaproteobacteria; order Burkholderiales; family Sulfuriferulaceae; genus Sulfuriferula. Next base: position 3,680 of record JANMKH010000309.1, on the reverse strand, counting down.
CCGCATCCCGGAACGCCTGGCATCACTGAGCTGGCCCGCTTACCTGGTGACCCGGCGCGGCTGGAAGGCGATCGCCACCTACATTGGCGACCACCCAGGCGGCCTTGCAGGCAATGCCTTCTTCGGATTTTATCTGGGCATGGTATCGGCGTTTGGCGCGCTCTCGGGACTACCGCTGGATATTCGCCACATTTCCTTCAGCTCCGCCAATTTCGCCTACAGTTGGCAAGCCATGGGCTGGAATCTGCCATGGCAGACCATTGCGCTCTCTACTGCTGGCGTGCTGCTGATTGGCCTGGTCAATCTGATGGTAAGTTTTTCCATGGCATTCTATCTGGCATTACGTGCTGCCAATTTACCCGCAACAGAAGCGGTGCCATTGTTAAAGCGCACCTTGCTCGCCATGTTGTTCGCTCCATTGCGTATGTTCAAGCCGCAAAATCAAGCATGAGCGCAGCCACGCCAATCACCCGTACCCAGGTCGCGGTAGCTGTTTTAACCCGTGCAGACGAGACCTTTCTGCTGGCCAGCCGCCCGCCGGGCAAACCCTACGCAGGTTACTGGGAATTCCCTGGCGGCAAAGTCGAGCCCGGTGAAACCGTGCATGCTGCGCTGGTACGCGAGCTGCACGAAGAGCTAGGCATCGAAGTGACCCATGCCACACCGTGGATTACGCGTTACTTCGACTATCCTCACGCACACGTTACCTTGTCATTTTTTCGCGTCAGCGGCTGGCACGGTGAGCCGCATGCCAAAGAAGGCCAGACCCTGGCCTGGCAGACCCCTGGGACGATCAACGTCGCCCCGGTGCTACCTGCCAACCACCCGGTTTTTGCGGCGCTGGCGTTACCGGCAGTTTATGGCATTACCCAGGCGGGCAGCGATCCGGCCGGGTTCATGACGCGCCTGGATAATGCACTGGAAAGCGGCCTCAGGCTGATCCAAATTCGCGAAAAATCCATGCCCGCCGCCACACTGGAAACGTTTGCCCGCGATGTACTGGCGCGCGCCCAAGCCCATCAGGCACAGGTGCTGCTCAATGCCGATGTGGCGTTGGCGCAACGTATCGGCGCCCACGGTGTGCAACTCAATGCAACTCAACTGGGTGAGCTGAGCCGCCGCCCTGATCTGCCGCTGGTGGCGGCTTCCTGCCACAATGTTGCCGAACTCGATCGCGCCGAAGCGCTGGGCTGTGATTTCGCCCTGCTCTCGCCAGTGCTGCCCACGCCCAGCCACCCCGGTGCGCCGGTAATGGGCTGGGACAATTTCGCTGCGCTCTGCGCTGGCCGCACCCTGCCAATTTACGCGCTTGGGGGTCTCAGTAGCGCCGATCTGGACAGCGCGCGCCAGCATGGCGCACATGGTGTAGCGTTATTACGTGGTGCCTGGTAATGAAATTCGGCGCCGGTCTGGTCGGCATGTTTAACCGCAACCGACGTTACCTGCTGGGTTACACCGCCCTGATTGGCTTGATTCTGGCGCTGATTGCAACCGAGCTCTACCATGTGTTGCCGCATGACGGGAGCATAGCGCAAACGGTATCCTGCCCGGATCTGTCCAGGCTGTGCCGGTTTGAAGTCGCCGGCAAACCGGTCGAGCTGCGCTTTTCCGCCCCACCTTCCGGCCTGCATCCCTTTACCCTGCAATTACATGCAGCGGGCGCGCACGAAATCTATGCCAGCTTTATCATGCGCAGCATGGACATGGGATTTAACCGTTACCATTTACTATCCAGCGGTACTGACAACTGGCAGGCTCGGGTGTTGCTGCCGGTATGCGTTAGCGGACGGCGTGACTGGGTGTTAACACTCACCATCGACGGTAAGCAGGCGGAAATTCCGTTCCAGGGATAAAATCCAATCCGCAAGTTTGTCATTAATACGTCATTGTTCCGCACCGACCTGACGCTATAATTACGGGAATTATCTGAAAGAGGTATCTCGACCATGGTTCAGGAACACACATACAAACAATTCGATGCTGATCTCGAAAACATTCGCTCCAGTGTTTTACAAATGGGGGGTCTGGTCGAGGAGCAGATATCCAATGCCATCGAAGCGCTGATCAACGCTGACCTGAAACTGGCCGAGCAGGTCATTAATAACGATCACCAGGTCAACGGACTGGAAGTCGCGCTGGATGAAGACTGCACCCAGTTCATCGCGCGTCGTCAGCCCACTGCATCCGACCTGCGTATGGTGATGACAGTGGTCAAAACCATTACCGACTTGGAGCGTATCGGTGATGAAGCTGCCAAAATCGCGCGCATGGCCCGGCGCATTCATGAATCTGATCGCATTACTCAACCGCGCTTCAACGAAATCAAATACATGTCCAGCGTGGTGCTGGAAATGCTGCGCCGCGCCCTGGATGGCTTTGCGCGTCTGGATGTATCCAGTGCCGCCGACATCGTGCGCCAGGACATGCAGGTAGACGAAGAATTCCGTCTGGTGCTACGCCACCTTATCACTTTCATGATGGAAGACCCGCGCACCATCTCGGTTTTCATCGACATCATGTTCGTCGCCAAGGCCATCGAGCGCATGGGCGATCACGCCAAGAACATGTCCGAGTACGTGGTATACATGGTCAAGGGCAAGGATGTGCGCCACACGACGGTTGAAGAAATCGAACGCGTCGCACAACGTTAATCGCGTTTTTAAGCCCATAAAAAAGCCGGAATCAATCCGGCCTTTTTATGGGCTGCGAAGAGAGCTTACTTGGCAGGCGGTACGTAACCGGCAGCCACATCCGCACCTTCACCAAAGAAATATTTCTCCACCTGCTCGATTAAATATTTGCGCGCTTTAGCATCAGCCAGATTCAGGCGATTCTCGTTCACCAGCATGGTTTGCTGTTTGATCCAGCCGGCCCAGGCTTCCTTCGATACATTCTCATAGATACGCTGGCCCAGCGCACCCGGCATCGGCGGAAAGTCCAGTCCGTCGGCTTCGCGTCCCAGTTTGATACAATTTACGGTTCTTGCCATTGCCATGACTCCTTACGAAAAACGTGCCCTGATGATAGCGGAATCGTCAGATCAATGCACGTTGAAGCGCGCCAGTTCATCCACCAATTTGGCGATCAGATCGCGGCCGTTTGCGCTCATGCCGCGGGTGAGCAGATCCACATCGCGTTCACCGTTGACCAGGCGTCGCAGGCTGCCGCCCAGTCGTCCCATATCGCCGCCCACTTTGACCATTTGCTCGGCCATGTCTGCCAATGCAGAAAGCGCCGGCACATCGCCCGTTGCCGCGGCATGAATCATTCCCGCCAGCCCCGGTGCGGCGGCGCTGGGGTCAGGCTGCTGATTTGGATCGGGCAAGGTGGCGGGATCCTGAATCCCGCGCAGGATCGCCTCGATGATAATACGGTCATCATCGTCCAGCCCTGCATACACACTGCTATCACGCTTGCCGGCAAGAACCTGACGCACCGCCATCACCATCGCACCCCAGCCTTGCTGCTCGGCCTGCGTAAGCATCTGCTGGGTTTGCGGCATCAACTCCGGCTTGTGACAGGCCGTGGCAATGGCGTGTATAAACTGCGCATAAGTCTGGATCACCTGCTGGGTACGTTCGGGCAAAGCCATGTCGGGTTCCTTTCGGGTGCAAAGAATAACACGTCATACCACCTTATGAATCGAGCAAAAATAACTTGAACATATAATCGTTCTCCAC
>JANMKH010000494.1:0-12370 GCA_031371965.1 Sulfuriferula sp. | reverse complement strand
CTCGATCCAGCATGGATCGGGCGCCAACTGACTGCCGCCGCTTTTCCCGAACTGCCGGTGCGCGAGCGCTGGTCGCAACCCACCCAGCGCGAACTGGTGCGCGAATATCACCACTGGATCGCCAGCCTGTTGCTCACCCAGCCGGGACTATCGCCCGCCACCCGGCTGCGGCTTGAGGACGCCGCGCTGCACAATCCGCAACAATTGCTTGAGGTCTACCGCGTGTTACCTGAAATCACCAACCCGGCGCGCATACACGCCGCGCTGGTCGCCGCCCGTTTAACCCAAGCTGCCCCTTCAACTATTTAGGACACGTTATGCGCCCAGCCCACATCCTCACCATTCTCGACCGCGAATTCGCGAGTGCACAGCATCACACGCCGGTGATGCTGTGGGGGCCGCCCGGGGTCGGGAAATCCCAAATGGTGGCGCACATCGCTGCACTTCACAGGGTGCCGCTGATCGATATCCGGCTGTCGCAAATGGAGCCCACCGACCTGCGCGGCATCCCGTTTCGCAGCGGCGATCTGGTCGAGTGGTCGATCCCGGCCATGCTGCCGGATGCGGATCGCCATGGCGCAGCGGGGATATTGTTTCTGGACGAAATCACCTCCGCTCCGCCCAGCGTGTCGGCCGCCGCCTACCAGCTCATTCTCGACCGGCGCCTGGGCGATTACCGCGTGCCGGAAGGCTGGGTCATCTTCGCCGCCGGCAATCGCCAGGGCGACCGCGGCGTGACCTATGCGATGCCCGCACCCTTGGCCGACCGCTTTACCCACTACGAGGTCGAGGCCCATCTCGACGACTGGGTGGTGTGGGCGCACACCGCAGGCATGGACGAGCGCCTGATCGGCTTTCTGCGCTTCCGCCCCGACCTGCTGTTCAGCTTCAACCCGGCGCACAACCCGGTCGCCTTTCCCAGCCCGCGCTCGTGGGAGTACGCCCATCGCGCGCTGCAAAAATTCCGCGACACGCCCGAGCTGATGCTGGATGCGCTGCAAGCCTGTGTGGGACAAGCCGCGGGGGTGGAGTTCAAAACCTTCATCGACAACATGATGCGCCTGCCCGACATCGAAGCCATTCTCGCCGGGCAGGCCGCCGACGTGCCGGAAGGCATCGACCTGCAATACGGCGTCGCGGCCGCACTGGTGCGCCGTGCCGTGCTGGCGCGCGAGACCCTGGAGGCCAACCGTGTGTTCGGCAATATTCTCGACTATGCGCGGCGCTTTCCTCAGCGCGAAATGGGCGTGATGCTGGTCACCGACATGCACCGTTCAATCGGCAAACCGCTATTTGCTGTGCCAGAATTTGAGGACTGGGCCAACACTATCACCGATTTGATGCTCTACGACCTGCAATGGTCGCCCATGCGCTAAAGCTGAAAACGCCCCTTGAATCAGTCCACACACACTGCCGACGAAATTGCCACCAAGCTCTCCGCCGCCCGCACCCGGCTGATTCTTGAACGACCATTTTTGGGCGCACTGGTAATGCACCTGCCCTTGCAGGCGGTCGACGCCAAAACCTGCGACAGCGTCGCCACCGATGCGCGCGCACTCTATTACCATCCGGCTTATATCGAACGTCTGTCGCTGGCGCAGACCCAGTTTGTTCTCGCCCACGAGGCGCTGCACTGCGCCCTTGGCCATTTCGCGCGCCGTTCGCACCGCGTCATACAACGCTGGAATATCGCCTGCGACCACGCAGTCAATTTACTGTTATTGGGCGAAGGCTTGCGACCGCCACCCAATATCCTCGCCAATGACGAATACAGTGGACTGTCCGCAGAAGAAATCTACCCGCTGATTCCCGAAGACAGCAGCGAGCAGACCCTGGACAAACACCTGTTCGACCAGACCGAAAACGATAGCGGCGAACAGGATAACGACCAGACCCAGCAGGAATCCGCGCACAGCACCGATGACTATCAGGGTGAAGGCGACGATCAGCCGGAGGAAGGCAACAGCGAACCAAAGCAGGATGCCCCTCGCCCCTCCCCCGGCGGCGACGGCAGCAATCCCGGACAACCCCAGCCACGCGCGAAACCCAGTCCGCACGGTGGCCCCGGCATGGACGACATGACCCCTACCCAGCGGGAAGAGCGAGCCCAGCAATGGCGCGGCCATCTGGCCTCTGCCGCACAACAGGCACGCATGGCCGGACGCCTGGGCGAATCCTGGTTGCGTCTGGTCGATGAACTCATCGCCCCCCGGTTGCCATGGCGCATGTTGCTGGCGCGTTATCTGATGAATTCGGCGCGCGAGGACTACAGCTTCCAGCGCGTGTCGCGGCGCGAAGGCGCCGCATTGTTACCCAGCCTGTACAGCCGCCGTATCCAGCTGATTGCCGTGCTCGACACCAGCGGTTCGATTACCGATACCGAGATGCACGAATTCGCCGCCGAGATCGATGCATTGAAGAGCCAGGTCAACGCCCAGGTGACCCTGCATGCCTGCGACGAGCGCCTGGCCGAAACCGGCCCGTGGCGCTTTGAGCCGTGGGAGTCGGTCGCGTTGCCGGACGGCTTCGCGGGCGGCGGCGGAACAGATTTTCGTCCGCTGTTTGAATGGGTTGCCATTGAGCAGCTGCGCCCCGACTTGTTGGTGTATTTCACCGATGCCGAAGGCGAATTTCCCGAATACGCACCCGATTACCCGGTGCTGTGGCTGGTCAAGGGCAAAGCACCGGTACCGTGGGGTGAACGGGTACAATTGAATTGATTTACCAACCCAATTCGTTAGCCGCAGAGCTCACAGAGCACACCGAGAAAAGCGCAATCAAACCATGCAATCTTGTTCGGTCAGGTTGATTCCCTGGTTTTCCTCTGTGCACTCTGTGAGCTCCGTGGCAAAAAGTTTTTTCTGAAAGCCCTCACCATGAAACTCGGCACCCCGCTCTCCCCTTCCGCCACCCGCGTCATGTTCCTCGGCAGCGGCGAACTCGGCAAGGAAGTCATCATCGCGCTGCAACGCCTCGGCGTGGAAACCATCGCTGTGGACCGTTATGCCAACGCACCCGGCCACCAGGTCGCACACCGGGCGCATGTGATCGACATGACCGACCGCGCTGCATTGCGTGGCCTGATCGAGCAGGAGCGCCCGCATCTGGTCGTGCCGGAAATTGAAGCCATCGCTACCGATGCACTCGTGGAAATCGAGCACAGCGGGCTGTGTGAAGTCATTCCCACTGCACGCGCCGCACAGCTCACCATGAATCGTGAAGGCATTCGTCGCCTGGCCGCCGAAGAATTGGGCTTGCCCACATCACCCTACTGCTTTGCCAACAGCGTGACCGAATTGCAAACGGCGATCGATGCCGGCATCGGCTATCCATGCATCGTCAAGCCGGTGATGTCGTCTTCCGGAAAGGGTCAAAGCAGGCTGGACGGCCCGGCTGACGTGACCAGCGCGTGGGATGTTGCCGCCAGCGGTGGGCGTGTGGATCAGGGCCGGGTGATTGTTGAGGGCTTGATTGATTTCGATTACGAAATCACCCTGCTCACGGTCCGCGCATTGGGCGCATCGGGTCAGGTTGAAACCTGTTTCTGCGAGCCAATCGGCCACCTGCAGGTCAAGGGCGACTATGTCGAGTCCTGGCAACCGCAGGCGATGTCTCCGGCAGCCTTGGCAGATGCGCAGGCGATTGCCAAAAAAGTCACCGACAGCCTCGGCGGGCGCGGTATTTTTGGGGTGGAACTGTTCGTCAAAGGCGATCAAGTGTGGTTCTCGGAAGTGTCTCCGCGCCCGCACGACACCGGTATGGTGACGATGTGCAGCCAGTATCAAAGCGAATTCGAGTTGCATGCCCGCGCCATCCTCGGCCTGCCGGTGGATACGCGCCTACGCGAGGCAGGCGCTTCTGCGGTGATTTATGGCGGCATGGAAGCTAGCGGTATTGCGTTTGATGGCGTTGCTGAAGCGCTCGCCGTACCGCGTTCCGATATCCGCCTGTTCGGTAAACCCGAGGCGTTTGCGCGACGGCGCATGGGCGTGGCGCTAGCCTGCGCAGATACCACCGGCATCGCACGCGATCGCGCCAAATTGTCTGCCAGCCTGATCAAGCCCGTGGCAGGTCAGTAACCCGTTGGATCAGAAATTCAAACGCTTATGACGTAGAAAAAAGCTTGGTTAGATTTTATTAACCCAACAAAAAAGGCGCATTTAGCGCCTTTTTTGTTGGGTTACCCGGACAAATCATCCGGATGAATGACGACCGATCAACTCCAGGAACGATTACCGTTACTACGGTTACCACCGGTGTTGCCCTGACCATCCCGGCGAGCGCCGGAAGCAGCGGGACGCGAGGCAGCCGGACGCGCAGCACCATCTCGGCGACCACCACCGTTACCGCTATTATTGCCCCAGCTATTACCGTTGCTGTTACCGGTACTGTTGCCATTGCTTTTGCCCGCACCGCTATTAGCGTTTGCGTTATTGCCAAAGCCCGAGCTACGACGCTGTTCGCCCTGACCAGAAGGACGGCCACGGCTCGCACCGGGACGTGCGCCGGGAGCAGCACTACGCGGCTTCAGTTTGGGCTCAAGACCAACAATAACCTCAGCCGGAATCTGCTGGCCGGTAAAACGCTCAATGCGCTTCAGCTGCATGGAATCGCGCGGGCTGGCCAGCGATATAGCGATGCCCGAAGCACCCGCACGACCGGTACGCCCAATGCGGTGCACATAGTCTTCCGGATTCTTCGGCAGGTCGTAATTGATCACGTGGGTAATACCCGGCACGTCCAGGCCGCGCGCGGCGACGTCAGTAGCTACTAACAGGCGGATATTGCCCTGGCGCATCTGGGTGATGGTACGGTTACGTGCGCTCTGATGCATATCGCCGTGCAGTGCAGCAACTTTGTGACCCTGTGCCTGCAGGTCATCGGCCAGACTATCGGCGTCGCGTTTGGTCGCGGTGAAAATAAGCGCCTGGTTGATGTCCACGTCGTTGATGAGGTGAGTCAGCACGCGATTCTTGTGGGAAAGGTCATCCACATAATGCATATGCTGGGTAATGTTCTCGTGGCGTGCCTGCTGGTGCGCGATTTCGATACGCTTCGGGGTTTTCAGCAATTGCTGGGCGAGGCGCGCGATGTTGCCTTCAAAGGTGGCGGAGAACATCACCGTCTGGCGGCTAGCCGGCGTGGCATTGGCGATGCGTTCCACGTCGTCGAAGAAGCCCATGTCCAGCATGCGGTCGGCTTCGTCCAGAATCAGCATTTCCAGACGCGAAAAATCAATGCGGCCGCGCTCGATGTGGTCGATCAGACGGCCCGGGGTGGCTACCAGCACTTCAAATGGCTGCGACAGCATTTTGTTCTGTATCGGGTACGGCATGCCACCCAGAATGCTGACCACTTTCACACGGCGCAGATGCTTGCTGTATTTTTCAGCAGCCGCGGTAACTTGCAGCGCCAGTTCGCGCGTCGGGGTCAATACCAGAATACGCGGGCCACGGCCGGCAACTGCGCTGGGCTGGGACAATTTTTCCAGCGCCGGCAACATGAATGCAGCGGTTTTGCCGGTACCAGTCTGTGCCGAGGCAAGCAGATCTTCGCCTGCCAGGATAAGCGGAATGGCCTGTTCCTGGATCGGGGTGGCTTGGGTATAGCCCGAATCAACAAGCGCTTTTATTAGGGATTCATTAAGACCGAGGTTTTCGAAGGACACGAAAGTTTTCCTTTAATAAGCAAATAGCAAGCCAACGGGGACAGGCTTAAAAAGCCATCCACTGCCGGCGCGGAACATCGTCGCTAACCGGGTGGCGCTGCGCTTTCAGGAAAATCGTGCTGAAACGCGATGAGGTCAGGGATCGATGGCGTGTTATAAAACACGCGTCCAAACCCTGATTGGAACTGCAGAAAAAACGCAGATCAAGGTGGTTTGGAGAATTAGATTATACTGAAATTCTGAAAATACACAATCCCATGTTATACTTTTTCGTTTGCCAATACCGGAAACGAACATGTCCCGCGCGCTCAGAAATATCGCTATCATCGCCCACGTTGACCACGGTAAGACTACGCTGGTTGATAAACTGTTACAACAAGCTGGCACTTTTGCCGCCCACCAGGCTGTCACTGAGCGCGTCATGGACAGTAACGATCTGGAAAAAGAGCGCGGCATTACCATCCTCGCCAAAAATGCCTCAGTCGAATACAAAGGCAACCGTATCAATATTGTGGATACCCCCGGTCACGCCGACTTCGGCGGTGAGGTCGAGCGCGTGCTGTCCATGGTAGATGGCGTACTACTGCTGGTAGATGCAGTGGAAGGCCCCATGCCGCAAACCCGTTTCGTCACCAAAAAGGCGCTGGCACTGGGCCTGAAGCCCATTGTAGTGATCAACAAGGTTGACCGCCCCGGCGCCCGACCCGACTGGGTGGTGAACGCCACCTTTGATCTGTTCGACAAACTCGGCGCGACTGAAGAGCAAATGGATTTCCCGGTTGTTTACGCTTCCGCGCTGAACGGCTACGCCACGCTGGATATGAAGCAGCCAAGCGACAACATGAGCGCGCTGTTCGAAACCGTTTTAACCAACGTGCCGTCGCCCTCCGGTGATCCGGACGCGCCGCTGCAACTGCAGCTGTCCGCACTCGACTACTCCAGCTTTGTCGGTCGCATCGGTGTCGGCCGCATCAGCAATGGCCGCATCAAACCCGGGCAATCCGTCGTGGTGATGGCCGGACCGGACGCCACGCCCAAAGCCGGACGCATCAACCAGGTTCTGGGCTTCCAGGGTCTGGAACGAGTATTGCTGGACGAAGCCCAGGCCGGTGACATCGTACTCATCAACGGCATTGAGGATATCGGCATTGGTGTGACCATCTGTGACCGTGAAAACCCAAAAGCGCTGCCCATGCTGAAAGTGGACGAGCCCACCCTGACCATGAACTTCCAGGTCAATACATCGCCGCTGGCCGGCACTGAAGGCAAGTTCGTCACCAGCCGCCAGATCCGTGACCGCCTGAACAAGGAGTTGCTCACCAACGTGGCGCTGAAGGTGGAAGAAACCGGCGACGCCGATGTGTTTCTGGTATCCGGCCGCGGCGAGCTGCACCTCACCATCCTGCTCGAAAGCATGCGTCGGGAAGGCTTCGAAATGGCCGTTTCCAAACCGCGCGTGGTATTCAAGGAAATCAATGGCGAGAAATGCGAGCCTTATGAAGCGCTCACCGTAGACGTGGAAGACAACAGCCAGGGCGCGATCATGGAAGAGCTTGGCCGGCGTCGCGGCGATCTGCAGGACATGCAGTCCGACGGCCGCGGCCGCGTGCGCCTGGAATACCGCATCCCGGCGCGCGGCCTGATCGGTTTCCAGTCTGAATTCATGACGCTCACCCGTGGCACCGGCATCATGGCCCACGTGTTCGATGACTATGGCCCGATGAAGGCCGACATGCCTGGCCGCCGCAATGGCGTGCTGGTCTCCCAGGATCAGGGCGAGGCGGTTGCCTATGCCCTATGGAAACTGGAAGACCGCGGCCGCATGTTCGTCGCCCCCGGTGACAAGCTGTATGAGGGCATCATTATCGGCATTCACAGTCGCGACAATGACCTGGTGGTCAACCCCATCAAGGGCAAACAGCTTACCAACGTGCGCGCATCCGGCACCGACGAAGCGGTGCGACTGACCCCGCCAATCAAGATGACGCTGGAATCTGCAGTTGAATTCATCGAAGACGACGAATTGGTGGAAATCACCCCCCAGTCTGTCCGCATCCGCAAACGCTACCTCACCGAGAACGAACGCAAGCGCAACCGCGCCGCGTAAATTCAGACTTTACCAACAAAAACCCCGGCTGATTTTGCCGGGGTTTTTTATTGCACCACGCTCGCGCTGGATTAGAATATTAATATCCAGTCATCACTTGAACAACAGCCTGCATTCCACAAAATGGCCATTAAAACCACGCTCAAAATGGGCGATCCGCGCCTGCTGCAAGCAGCCGCTCCAGTCACTGCCTTCGACACACCGGCATTGCATGCGCTGATTGCGGATTTGCGCGACACCATGGCGGCACTTAACGGCGCGGGACTGGCTGCGCCCCAGATCGGTATTGGTTTGCAAGTCGTCATTTTTGGTATGCAAAGTTCACCGCGCTATCCCGACGCCGAGCCAGTGCCTGATACAGTCCTAGTCAATCCGATGCTAACCGCCATCGGGGCTGATCTGGATGAGGCGTGGGAGGGTTGTCTTTCAGTGCCGGGAATGCGCGGTCTGGTGCCGCGCTACACCCACTTGCATTATCGCGGATTCGACCAGTTCGGCACCGTCATTGACCGTACCGTATCCGGCTTCCATGCGCGTGTGGTACAGCACGAGGTCGATCATTTGCTGGGCATACTGTATCCAATGCGAATCCGCGACCTGCGACATTTCGGCTTTACTGAAGTGCTGTTCCCAGAAAAATCCAGCGCGGAATAAATATCAGGTTTTCAACACCGCGAGCAAGTCTGTTTCCAGCAGCATGAGTGATTTCTGCTTGGCCAACACTTCTCCCTGAATCATGAAAGTATCTTCCGCACGCTCACCCAAGGTGGAGATTTTGGCGGCATTGATGTTCACATGATGCTGATGCAGTACCTGGGCGATGGCTGAGAGCAGCCCGGGGCGGTCACCTGCAACAATGCCCAGTATATGAAATGTGCCCTTTTCATCCGGGCGCAAGGTGATTTCCGGGGCGATGGGAAAATGTTTGAGGTGACGACTGATACGTCCCAAACCTGCCTGCTGGGGCAGGTTTTTGGTTTCCAGCAATTTTGCCAGTTCGTGTTCGATATAACTCAGAAAATCCCGGTACGGTACTTTGCGCTGCGCGTCATCCATCACCAGAAAACTGTCCAGCGCATGGCCGTTGCGGGTGGTGTGAATTTTCGCATCCAGAATGGTGTAGTTGAGTCGCTCGAAAAAACCGCAGATGCGCACGAACAACTGATCCCAATCCGGAGAATAAATCAATACCTGAACACCTTCACCAATCGGGCTCAGTCGGGCCCGCACTACAGTTTTGGCGCTGGCCGCAAGATTCCACAGCAGCCGCGTATGCCAGGCTATTTCCTGCGCTTCGTGGCGCAGGAAATAGCTGTCATCCAGACTTTCCCACAGCACGTCCTGCACATTCGCTTCCAGTCCATACAAACGCAAAATACGCTGCGCTTCTGCCTTGACCACTGCGATGCCACTGGGCTGCGGGCTATCACTGCCCAGCAAGCGCCGCGTAGCGTAGAACAAATCTTCCAGAAGCTTGCCTTTCCAGGCATTCCACACTTTGGGACTGGTACCGCGAATATCGCACACCGTCAGCAGATAGAGCGCGATCAAATGCCGCTCATCGGGTATCCGCTCGGCAAATCCGGCAATCACGTCAGCATCCGACAAATCCTGCTTCTGTGCCGTGGCCGACATGGACAAGTGCTGTGATACCAGCCAGGCGACCAGTTCGACATCGTTGGTAGCCAAGCCATGCTGGCGGCAAAAACGCCGCGCATCCACTGCACCCAGCGTCGAATGATCGCCCCCGCGTCCTTTGGCGATGTCGTGAAATAGTGCAGCCAGATACAGCACTTCAGGGTGTTCGAAGCCGCTGATCAAGCGGCTGGCCAGCGGGTATTCATGCGCCAGTTCTGGAATATTGAGGCGACGCATATTGCGCAATACTTTGAGGATGTGCGCATCGACCGTGTAGATATGAAACAGGTCGTGCTGCATTTGCCCTACCACGCGCCCGAACGCCGGGATATAACGTCCCAGCACACCATAGCGGTTCATGCTGCGCATCGCCCAAGTCAGCCCGCGTGGCTCGCGCAGAATCGCCATGAAACGTGCGCGATTGGCCGGGTTGCGCCGGAATGCCGGATTGATACGATCGCGTGCCCGCCACAGAGCGCGCAAAGTCCCTGCCGTCATGCCCTGCAATTCAGGATGGCGCTGCAGCAGATGGAAACATTCCAGTATGGTGCCGGGTTCACGCTCGAACACATCCTCGTCCACCGCTTCCATCATGTTGCCGCGCACCTGAAAACGCTCATTCAGCGCGGTGGGCGGCAGTTCGGTCAAAACAGGAAATACTCGCGCACGCAGGCCGGGGATCAGAATATCGCGCATCTGGGCGACGATCGTGACACTACGATAATAGTGCTGCATGAGCAGTTCGCTGGCACGCCGCGTGGCCGTTGCTGAAATGCCGAATTGCACCGCGAGGGCATTCTGATAATCGAACAGCAAACGATCTTCGCGCCGCCCGGCAAGATAGTGCAGACGGAAGCGCAAGCCAAACAGGAATCGCTCCAGCGCCTGAATCTGGCGCAATTCACCCGCGTTCAACAAGCCCGCTTCGGCCAGGTCGCTCCAGCGTCGTCCGATACCCGCAGCCTGCGCCAGCCACAGCAGATTATGCAAGTCGCGCAGCCCGCCCGGGCTTTCCTTGAGATTGGGCTCCAGACTATAGGCGCTGTCATTGAAACGCGCATGGCGCTGGTCCTGCTCCAGCAGCTTGGCTTCAAAAAACACCTGCGGGTCAAGTTCGGCACGGAATGCCAACTCGAAATCCCGGTACAGCCTGCGCTCGCCACATAAATAGCGAGCCTCCAGCAGATTGGTCTGCACCGTTACATCACGGCGCGCTTCCTCCAGACATTCCGCCACGGTACGTACGCTATGCCCAACCTCCAGACCAATATCCCAGAACAAGCCGACAAGATGCTCAATCGCAGCTTGGGTGGCTGCATCAGGATTGGCTTCAAGCAGGATCAACACATCCACGTCGGAATGCGGAAACAGATCGCCTCGCCCATAGCCGCCGACCGCCACCAGAGAAGCTGTTGCGGGTAGCTGTACCGCCGTCCATAGCGATTGCAGCACCTCATCTACAAGGCGCCGGTAGCGCATCAGTAAAGGCCGCGTCGCTACCTTGCCGTCAAAAGCATGCCTGATTGCATCGCGTCCAAGACGCAGAGTTTCTCGCCAGCCACGCGGATCAAGGCTGTTCACAACTTGAGGTGAACTGGCTTTCATAAATTAATAGAGTGCCAATCAGGCGGCTTGTGACAAAAAAGCCGGAACCGGCGGCGTACCGGCAGAGACAGTGAGCACTTGGTAACCGCTCTCGGTAACCAGCACGGTATGCTCCCATTGCGCAGACAAACTATGATCTTTGGTGACAATTGTCCAACCGTCATTCATCTGACGAATGTCACGTCGACCCGCATTGATCATCGGCTCTATGGTAAAAGTCATTCCGGCCACCAGCTTCAATCCGGTTCCGGGACGGCCGTAATGGAGCACCTGCGGTTCTTCGTGGAACCCGCGGCCTATGCCGTGCCCACAAAATTCGCGTACCACACTGCAACCCTGGGATTCAGCAAACTTCTGGATAGCATGGCCGATATCCCCCAGATAAATGCCTGGACGGACCATGGCGATGCCATGCCACATTGCCTGGTAGGTAATTTCACACAAGCGACGCGCCTGGATGGTTGGCTCGCCCACATAAAACATGCGGCTGGTATCGCCGTGCCAGCCATCCTTGATGACAGTGACGTCGATATTAACAATATCTCCAGCCTTAAGCAGCTTGTCGCCGGGCACGCCGTGACACACCTGATGGTTGACCGATGTGCAGATAGAGCGCGGATACGGCTTATGCCCGGGTGGCGCATAATTGAGCGGCGCCGGAATAGTGCCCTGCACATTGACCATATAATCGTGGCACAATTGATCCAGCTCGCCGGTCGTCGCTCCGGGTTTGACGAACGGCGTGATGTAATCCAGAACTTCAGATGCCAGACGGCCTGCAATCTGCATTTTTTCGATGTCGCTGGGAGATTTGATGCTAACGGACATATGCGCTTGATAGAACAAAAAAAAACAGTATCGAGCATAGTGTATTGGCCATGCCCGGTCAATCCAGACGTGTAATAGCGCTTGACAAAAACCCCTCCACCATTACAATGCGCATCTCGTTGACGCGGGAATAGCTCAGTTGGTAGAGCGATACCTTGCCAAGGTATAGGTCGCGAGTTCGAGTCTCGTTTCCCGCTCCAGAACACCGGGGAAAGCTTCCAGCTTTCCCCTTTTAATTTTAGTTGGATTTGTGGTTTCCAACTGATTTCAGCGCTAGTGGCATCAAGCACCCCAGGCGGGGTGGCAGAGTGGTTATGCAGCGGCCTGCAAAGCCGTGGACGCCGGTTCGATTCCGACCCCCGCCTCCATTCCGCCCGGATGGTGGAACAGGTAGACACAAGGGACTTAAAATCCCTCGCCCTAATACGGCGTGCCGGTTCGATTCCGGCTCCGGGCACCATCCGGCTTTCTCCGACACCGCTTGCCAAACACTTTCAAATCACCCCCTTTGCTGATATAATCCG
>JANMKH010000472.1:0-2607 GCA_031371965.1 Sulfuriferula sp. | reverse complement strand
CGCGACAACAGCAGCGAGCTCGACGCCGAACGCGAGCGCCTGCAATGGCTGGTTACGGATGTGGACGCACTGAAATTTACGCTGCCGGGCTGGGACGAGTTGCAGGCCGAACACCGTCGCCTGGCCAATGCCGCCAGTCTGCTGGAGGGCGTGGGTCTGGCGCTGGATAGTCTGTCGGAAGGCGAGGCAGCCGCCGAACAGCAGATCGGCGCGGTCAGTGCGCGTCTGGCGAGCCTGGCGGATTACGATAGTGATCTGCAACCGACGTGTGAGCTGGTGGAATCCGCCGTGCTCCAGTTGCAGGAAGCCACGCACAGCCTGCGCCGCTATCTCGATCATCTGGAAGCCGACCCGGCACGTTTGAATGAAGTCGAGGCAGGCATCGAACAGGTACTCGACACGGCACGTAAATATCGCGTCAAGGCGGAACAATTGCCCGACCTGCTGAGCAGCGCACAAACGCGGCTCAGCGAGCTCGGCGCAACTGCTGATCCGGCGGTGCTGGAACAGGCAGCCAATGCCGCGCGCGAACAGTGGCTTGTCCACGCAGCCAAACTCAGTGCCGGACGCGCCAAGGCCGCCAGCAAACTGGCGACCAGCGTGACCTTGTCCATGCAGCAACTGGCACTGGCCGGCGGCGCGTTCGAGATCGGCCTGACGCCGCTGGCCGAGGGCAATGCGCATGGCCTGGAACAGGTCGAGTTCATGGTCGCGCCGCACGCGGGCACTGCACCTAAAGCCCTGGCCAAGGTCGCTTCGGGCGGCGAACTGTCGCGCATCAGTCTGGCCTTGCAAACTGCGGTCAGCCAGGTGGCCGGCGTGCCTACCCTGATCTTCGACGAAGTGGACGTCGGCATCGGCGGCGGGGTGGCGGAAATCGTAGGGACGCTGCTTAAAAACCTGGCCGGTAGCCGCCAGGTGTTGTGTATCACGCATCTGCCGCAAGTGGCCGCGTGCGGTCAACAGCATCTGCAAGTCAGCAAGGTGGCGCGCGCAGGCAGTGTGGTGAGTCACATCGCCGTGCTGGATGCGTCCGCGCGCGTGGATGAAATCGCCCGTATGTTGGGTGGCGTCATCATCACCGAAACCACACGCAAACACGCGGCGGAGATGTTGAACGTCTAGTTGTAGCTATTCAGGTTTGTTCCTGCCTGCTAGAAAACAAATTATCCAGGTTGCGTCACCCAAGTGGATGGAGTGGGTTGGCGTAATTGCTCGAATCCAACCTGTTGAGCGCGGAATAAATTTATTTGGATTTATGCGGGCACGCGTTTTTGGTGCAGTCTGCGTAAATATGCAGTGAATGATCGTGAATGGTAAAGCCGCGCTGGGCGGCGACTTTTTTCTGGCGGCGTTCGATTTCTTCGTCGAAAAATTCCTCCACGCGCCCGCACTGTATGCATACCAGGTGGTCGTGGTGACCGCCGCTGTTGAGCTCGTAAACTGCCTTGTCGCTGTCGAAATGATGGCGGATCAGCAGTCCGGCCTGTTCGAACTGGGTCAACACCCGATATACCGTGGCGAGCCCGATATCGATGTCTTCGGCTATCAGCAGTCGGTACACTTCTTCAGCGTTAAGGTGGCGTTTTTTCGAACTCTCGAACAAATCGAGGATTTTCAACCGGGGCAGGGTGGCTTTGAGGCCGATGCTTTTCAGATCGCTGGGGTCGCTCATGATGGGGAGTGTCTCGTGCAGGTTATCTGAGCTATCATAGTGCCTTTATTTTGCTTTGCAAACACAAGACTAAATATGCGCGCCCTGATCCTGATTTTCGCAGCCAGCCTTGGACTGGCTGGTTGCAAAAGCATGCCGTCCTTTTCCGTGCCGTCTCTGACACCCTACAAAATCGATATCCAGCAGGGCAATTACGTGGATAGCGCGAATGTGGCCAAGCTCAAAATCGGCATGACCCGTGAGCAAATCAGTTTCATTATGGGTACGCCGCTGGTGAAGGACATGTTCCACACCGGCCGTTGGGATTATATCTATATCGATAATAAAGCCGGAAAGCGGGTCACCCAGCGCCGCGTGGCTGTGTACTTTGACGGAGATATTGCGAAACGCATTGTGGAAGTGCTGGATAACGGCAAGGAGGTGGATATCAAGACCGCCCTCGCCCCGGAAGAGCCAGCGCCGGCCGGAGCGAATGCTCCCGCTGCTGCGGAGCCGGCTGCCGGCACAGTTCCAGCCCCAGCCCCAGCCGAGCCTGCTGCAGGTGGTAAATGAGCGCTGCCGCACCCATTAAAATAGTTATCGCAGGAAGTTCGGGGCGGATGGGACGCGTGTTGCTGGAGGCCGTCGCGCAGGCACCGGACTGCACGCTGCATGGCGCGCTGGAACGTACCGGCAGCGCGTTTCTCGGCCGCGATGCGAGCGTATTGGGCGGATCGACTGAAGTCATGATTAGCGACGACATGGCAGCCACTCTGGATGGCGCGGACGTGCTGATTGATTTCACCCGTCCCGAAGGTACGCTGCAACATCTGGCGCTGTGCCGCAAGCACGGCGTGAACATGGTTATCGGCACGACCGGGTTCTCTGCCGAGCAAAAACAGGCGATTGCCGAGGCTGGACAGGATATTGGCGTGGTATTCGCCCCGAATATG
>JANMKH010000466.1:0-8022 GCA_031371965.1 Sulfuriferula sp. | reverse complement strand
CCGCAGCCATCAGACGGCGCGCGTTTTCCGGACTGCGCAGCAAATATGCCGTTTCTTCCAGTGCGTTGAAATCCGCGAGAGACATCATCACCACCGGTTTGCCATTCTGGCGCGTCACCAGAACCGGCGCGCAATCGTCATTCACTTTGTCCATCACATCGGCAAAGTGCTGGCGTGTGTAGCTGTAGCTGATGGCATCCATTTTTGTCTCACAATGCTATTGTACTAATATTTGTACAATAACTTTTTCCCGGCGGCGTGTCAATCTCCGGGTTGACGGCAAATCTCGATGATTTCAACCTCAAACTCGATCGGCAAGCCCGCCAGCAGGTGGTTGAAATCCACGCTGGCGTGGGTCTCCGTCAGTGCCAGTATCCGTCCGGCCAGGGTGCTGCCATTGGGCAGGCTGAATTCGACTACGCTGTCCGCCAGCGGCGCTTCATCGGGTGGGAAATCGCTTAGCGGCAAGGCTTGCACCAGCTCGGCATTGTGCTCACCAAAGGCTTGCCAGGGATCGAGCTGGAACACGTGGCGTTCGCCGGGGGCAATGCCGATCAACCAATGCTCCAGATTTGGCGTCAGGGTGCCGTCACCTAGCGTGAGGGTAATAGGCGCGTCGCCAAAGCTGCTGTCTACTTTAACCCCCCCATTTACCCGCAGGGCAAAATGCAGGGTGAGCGTGTCGCCAGGCTCAACCTGCCGCAGCTCATCGCTCATGGTTTACGCGGTTTTTTAAAGCTGTCCCAGACCAGCAGCAGCGCACCAATGGTAATGGCAGAATCGGCCACGTTGAACGCCGGCCAGTAGTGCTGCTGGATGTGGAAAGACAGAAAATCCACCACGTAGCCGTTCAGAATGCGGTCGATCAGGTTGCCGAGCGCGCCGCCCAGAATCAGGCTGAGCGCGAGCTTGAACAGCACGCTGCCGGATTCGCGCCGCAGCAGATAGATGATGATGGCGGACGCGATCAGCGCAGTGCTGATGAAAAACGCGCGCTGCCAGCCGGCCTGATCGGCAAACAGACTGAATGCCGCGCCGGTATTGTGGGCAAGTACCAGATCGAAAAACGAAGTGACGGTGACATAGTCGCCAAGCATGAAGGTGTGCGTAATCGCGTATTTGCTGAGCTGGTCGAGTGCAATGATCAATCCGGCCACAACGAGTCCCTGTTTGAGTCTAGGCATGCTGTCTGTCCTCGCCTTGGCCGAAAAGATTGCTGTAACAACGCCCGCACAAGGCGGGATGATCGGCGTGACTGCCGACATCGCTGCGATAGTGCCAGCAGCGTTCGCATTTGGTATGGGTGCTGGGCACCGCGTTGACGGAAGCGGCGGCGGCCTGCGTCACCGTGGCGGCGGAGGTAATCATCACAAAGCGCAGGTCGTCGCCGAGACCGGCCAGCGCCTGATATTGCGCACCGCTGGCATGAATCGACACTTCCGCCTGCAGCGAAGAGCCGATGTCGCCAGCGATGCGCAGGGTTTCCAGATGCTTGCGCACGTCGGCCAGAGTGGCGCGGATCAGCGGCCATTTAGTCGCCAGTTGCGGCGTGTCGGCGGCCACGGGCAGCCTGTGCCACTGGTGCAGGAAAATGCTGTCGTTCTCGTCGTGCGCCAGCAGTTGCCACACCTCTTCGCCGGTAAAGCTCAAGTACGGCGCCATTAGTCGCACCAGCGCGTGGGTAATGTGATGCAGCGCATTCTGTGCCGAGCGCCGCGCGTGCGAACCGGCGGCTGTGGTGTAGAGCCGGTCCTTGAGGATGTCGAGGTAAAAGCCGCCCAGGTCTTCCGAGCAGAAATTGTGCATGCGCTGCACGGCATGGTGGAATTCGTATCGGTCGTAGGCTGCCAGTAATTCAGCTTGGAATTCGCCCAGCATCACCATCGCGTAACGGTCGATTTCCAGCCAGTCGTCTACCGGCAGGGCATCACTGGCCGGATCGAAGTCGGCCAGGTTGGCGAGCAGGAAGCGCAGCGTGTTGCGGATGCGGCGGTAGGCGTCGGCCACGCGCTTGAGGATCTCGTCGGAAATAGTCAGTTCGCCGGAATAGTCGGTGGACGCCACCCACAGGCGCAGAATGTCGGCGCCGTAGGTGTCCATGATCTTTTGCGGGGCGACGACATTGCCCTTGGATTTGCTCATCTTGTGGCCCTTGGCATCCACCACGAAGCCGTGGGTGAGCAGGGCATGGTATGGCGCACGGCCGTCCGTTGCGCAGCCGGTGAGCAGGCTGGACTGGAACCAGCCGCGATGCTGGTCCGAGCCTTCCAGGTACAGATCGGCCGGGTAGGCGAGTTCGGGGCGCTGCTTGAGCACGCAGGCGTGAGTCACGCCAGAGTCGAACCATACGTCCAGCGTGTCGGTGATTTTCTTGTACTGGCTGGCTTCGTCGCCCAGCAATTCAGCGGGGTCGAGGCTGAACCAGGCTTCGATACCGGTCTGTTCCACGCGCTGTGCGGCGGCTTCGATCAGCTCGGCGGTACGCGGGTGCAACTCACCGCTTTCTATATGCACGAACAGCGGCATCGGCACCCCCCAGTTGCGCTGCCGCGATACGCACCAGTCGGGGCGGTTTTTCATCATGGCTTCCAGGCGGGCGCGACCCCAGGCCGGGAAGAACGCGGTGTTGTCGACCGCGCCGATGGCGTGGTTGCGCAGGCTCACGCCATCCGCGCCGGTCTTGTCCATGCCGATGAACCACTGATGCGTGGCGCGGAAGATGATCGGCGTTTTGTGCCGCCAGCAGTGCGGGTAGCTGTGCAGCAGTTTTTCATTGGCGAGCAGCAGGCCGCTGGCGGACAGGGTTTCGACCACGGTCTTGTTGCCCTGCCACACCGTCTGTCCGCCTACCAGCGGGATGCTGTCGAAGAACTTGCCGTCATCGCCCACCGGATTGTCCACCGCGAGGCGATACTTCAAGCCGATCTGATAGTCGTCCACGCCGTGCGCCGGCGCGGTGTGCACCAGGCCGGTACCGGCTTCCAGGGTGACGTGTTCGCCGCAGATGGCGGGTACGCTGTGGTCGAGGAAAGGGTGGCGTAGTTGCAGGTGTTCCAGCGCGCTGCCCTTGCACTGGCCGAGCACTTCCACGGACTCAAAGCCGTAACGTTTGATCGACGCTTCCGCCAGGTCGCGCGCCAGAATCAGGATGCCTTTCGGCGTCAGGATCAGGTCGTAAATAAAATCCGGGTGTACCGATACAGCCTGGTTGGCGGGCAAGGTCCACGGTGTAGTGGTCCAGATCACCGCATATACCGGCCCGGTGAGCTTGGGCATGCCCAGCCGCTGCGCGAGATCCGTGTTATCGGCGACCTGAAACGCCACATCGATGGCGGCCGAGGTCTTGTCCTCGTATTCCACTTCGGCCTCGGCCAGCGCAGAGCCGCAGTCCACGCACCAGTGCACCGGCTTGGCGCCCTGATAGAGATAGCCGTTGGCGAGGATGCGCCCGAGCTCGCGCATGATGCCGGCCTCGAAGGCGAAATCCATGGTGCGGTAGGGATGATCCCAGTCGCCCAGCACGCCGAGGCGGATGAAGTCGGCCTTCTGGCGCTCGATCTGGGTCGCGGCGTATTCGCGGCACAGCTCGCGGAAGCGCGCGGCAGGGATGGCCTTGCCGTGCTGTTTTTCCACCTGCAATTCGATCGGCAGCCCGTGGCAGTCCCAGCACGGCACATAGGGTGCGTCGAAACCTGCCAGGGTCTTGCTCTTGACGATGATGTCCTTGAGGATTTTGTTCACCGCGTGGCCGATATGAATATCGCCGTTGGCATAGGGCGGCCCGTCGTGCAGGATGAATTTGGGGCGTCCGGCGGCGGCCTTGCGGATTTGCTGGTAGCGTTGTTTCTCGCGCCACTGGGCGAGCCAGCCCGGCTCGCGTTTGGCGAGATCGCCGCGCATGGGGAAGGGCGTATCGGGCAGGTTCAGGGTGTTTTTATAGTCAGTCATTTGATTGGCTGCAGAGGTGGCATAAATGGTAAATGGTGTTTAGTCGTAGTGATAGCGGCACGCCACGATCGCCAGGTCTGCGTTTTCCACTGCATAAACCAGCCGGTTCTGCTCGTCGATGCGGCGTGACCAGAATCCACTCAGGTTTTCCCTCAGCGGTTCGGGCTTACCGATACCGGTGAACGGATTGCGCATGGCATCCTGAATCAACGTGTTGATACGTTTGAGCGTTTTTCGATCCTGCGTCTGCCAATAGAGATAGTCATCCCATGCGGCGGCTGTCCATACCAGCCGTTCAGGCATCCACCAAATCTTTCAGCTTGGTTTTGCCCTTGCGCAACTGCTCAATCGAACGGGCGAGATGTGCGGCGTTGGCGGGCGTTTTCAGCAGGTGAACCGTCTCCATCAGGCTATTGAAGGTATCGAGCGACATGACCACGGCGTCGGCATCGTCGCGACGGGTGATGACGGCATAGTCAGCGTCTTCGACAACCTGGTCGATCACGCGTTTGAGGTTGTTGCGCGCGTCAGAGAAATTGATAATGTGCATGGCAGTATACCTGTTCAAATTACTGTACAAGTTTAATCGGGTTTGGCTGGTATGGCAAGCGGTGCTGACGCCTGTGAACCAGCCCGGAAATACTGCCTGGCATTTTCTGCATCGTGGCCAATCTGATGAATGAGCGTGGGCAGGTCGGGATATTTTTCCTCGTCGCGCAGCCTGGCCAGAAAATCCACGCACACGTGCTGACCGTAGATGCTGCGGTCGAAGTCCAGCAGGTGTACTTCCAGCACCGGCCGGCCGTTTTCCTTGACCGTGGGGCGCACGCCTAGGCTGGCCACGCCGGGCAGCGGCGCATCGGCCAGTCCGCGCACTTGCACCACGAAAATTCCGGTGAGGGGCGGGCGGTTGTGTTTGAGCTGGATATTGGCGGTAGGAAAACCAATGTCGCGCCCCAGTTTATCGCCGTCGACGACGCGTCCGCTGATGCTGTAAGGGCGGCCCAGCAGGCGGCCAGCCAGGTCGAGATCGCCCGCCGCCAGCGCTTCGCGTACCGCGGTGCTGGAAATGCGCAATTCGTCCAGGGTCACGCTACCCATTGCGGCCACTTCAAAGCCTGACTGCGCGCCGTACGCCTGCAACATGGCGAAATCGCCGCTGCGCCGTGCACCGAAGCGAAAATCGTCGCCGATCAGCAGGAAACGTGTTTGCAGACTGGCGACCAGGATGCGCTCGATAAAGGTTTCCGCCGCAAGTTGCGAAAATGCCTGGTTGAAAGCGCAGATATGGACATGATCAATCCCGCATTCGCCCAGCATTTGCAGCTTTTCACGCAGGCTGGAGAGACGGGCAGGGGCTTTGTCCGGTGCAAAAAATTCGCGCGGATGCGGCTCGAAAGTAATCGCGCACGGTACCAAGCCGCGTTGACTGGCTGCTTCCACAAGACGACGCAGCATCGCCCGGTGACCGAGGTGGACGCCGTCAAAGTTGCCTATTGTCACCGCACTGGGCTGGCTGACGACAGGCGCTATGCCGTGAGTAATACGCATTGAGGAATGGGTTGAAACAACCTGAAAATAAGGGATTTTAGCGGTTGTGCGGCGCGCCGGTCAAAGCTATTCACCGACCCTGAACTATTCAGCTGTGCGGCGCATGAATTGGATCGGGCGCATGCCCAGCGCCCACAGCGTGCCGAAATAGCTCCCTGCGCCCAACACCACCAGAGCGCTCAGATGAGCAAGGCGTTGCATGGCATGCATATGCAGCCAGTTTAATTCTCCCGCCATGCCCCACCATAGCAACAGGCTCATTACACCCAGCGCAACCCCGATTCTCAGGAAAAACAGATACCAGCCCGGTAACGGCTGATAAATGCCCTGACTGCGCAGTTTCCAAAGTAGCAATGCAGCATTCAGGCAAGCACCCAGGCCGATGGATAGTGCCAGTCCGGCATGCTGCAGTTTCCATACGAACATCAGATTCATGACTTGGGTGGCAAACAGGGTAATCACGGCGATTTTTACCGGGGTGCGGATGTTTTGCCGCGCGTAAAATCCCGGCGCGAGGATCTTTATCATGATCAGTCCAAGTAATCCCAAGCTATAGGCCGTCAGCGCCTGGCGCGTCATGAAGACATCGTGGATGCTGAACTGACCATAAAACAACAGCGTGCTGATCAAGGGGATCGCCAATATTGCCAACGCGGCGGCGGCAGGCAGCGCCAGCATCAGGGTGAGACGTAGCCCCCAGTCCAGCAGTTGCGAATATTGCGTGGGGTCGTTATCCACATAATGCTTGGCCAAACTGGGCAACAGTATGGTGCCGAGCGCTACGCCCAGCATGCCGGTAGGAAATTCCATCAGGCGATCCGCGTAGTACAGCCAGGACACGCTGCCAGTCACCAGAAAGGAGGCGATAATAGTATTGATGAGTAGGGACAGCTGCGCAATGGATACGCCAAACAGTGCAGGCCCCATCAGTTTGAGGATGCGCCATACACCTTCATCATGCAATTCAAGGCGAAAACGCGGCAACAGGCCGAGTTGCTTGAGGAAAGGCCATTGCAGCAAAAGTTGCAGGATACCGCCCAGCATCACCCCCCAGGCCAACGCCATGGCGGGAATCTCCAGGTGCGGTGCGAGCCACAGGGCGGCTGCAATGGTTGCCACATTGAGCAGGACCGGCGTGAATGCGGGTACCGAAAAGCGGCTGTAAGTATTCAGTATGCCGCCGGCCAGCGAGACCAGAGAAATCAGCAAAATGTACGGAAAAATGATACGCAGCATGGACACCGTCACGGCGAATTTTTCCGGCTCGGCAGAGAAACCGGGCGCGCTGATATAGACCACGGCAGGGGCCGCCAGCACCCCGATCAGGGTCACCGCCAGCAAGGCAAGAAACAATAGGGTGGCGACATGGTCCACCAGCCGTTGCGTGTCTGCGTGGCCACGGCGGTTTTTGTATTCTGCCAGGATAGGAACGAATGCTTGCGAAAACGCGCCTTCGGCAAACAGGCGTCGCAACAGGTTGGGAATTTTGAAAGCGACAAAGAACGCGTCAGTGTAAATGCCGGCGCCAAAAGTGCGCGCGATAACTGTTTCACGGACAAAGCCGAAGATGCGTGACAACAGGGTCATGCTACTGACTTTGGCGAGCGATCTGAGCAGATTCATGGATTCAGCAGGGGGCGCGAAACAGCCGCAATGGTATAGGGGACAACGCTAAAATCCAAATATTGCGAAGATATTGTAAAGTTAAGTTTTAATAGTTTCCTCACCGGGGCGCTGAAAAACATTGCCGTATGGAGGCAATACCTGTAAGAATGTCCCCTCTTTTCCCACAACCCACAGGAGCTATCCTATGAACAAAGCAGAACTGATCGAAGCAGTCGCCACCAAAACCGATAGCACCAAGGCCCAAACCGCAGCCATGCTGGATGCACTGATGGCTACTGTCCAGGAAGCCCTGACCAAAATGGATGCTGTGCAATTGGTTGGTTTCGGAACTTTTGCCGTGACGGAACGTGCAGGTCGTGAAGGCCGTAACCCGGCGACTGGTAAAACCATCACTATCCCGGCCAAGAAAGTAGTCAAGTTCAAGGTCGGTAAATCCATGGCTGATGCCGTGGCAAACTCCAAAGCCAAAGTTGCTAAAGCCCGTTAATTGCCTGACAGACGTCATCGGCTTTAAACAGTGATTGCATAGGCTATGTTGGCGTCATGAAAACCCTGTTTAAAACCATCGTCGTCTGGCTGCTGTTGCTTTGCGCACCCGTCCAAGGGTTCGCAGCAGCGGCGATGATGTCAGCTGATCATGCCAGGTATGAGATGTCTATGCTGCATGCTGCCTCGACTATGGAACATGCTGACTGTTGCGTATCAACCGACAGCCATCACGATGCAGCGGGCAAATGCAGCGCTTGCCTGGACAGTTGTTTGAGTGTGGCGATTGCTCCGCCGTTCATGGCAGTTTCTTCCATGCCGGTTTATGGCAGCGAAGTCATTCCATTTCGTTCCCGGTTATTCCGCAGTTTCGTTTCGGCAACCCCGGAACGTCCCCCCCAATCCTCTTTC
>JANMKH010000413.1:0-2807 GCA_031371965.1 Sulfuriferula sp. | reverse complement strand
GCACTCCAGAAATTGCCGCTCCTCGTTCGCTCATTCTTCAAAGCTCCTTCTGTCGCCTATATTGGCGACTGCTGAGTAATAGACACCTTCGTGCCAAAAACAGCCAGCCAAGGTGATGGCCATGAGGGCCTGGTACTCTGCCTTGGCGGAGGCGCGCACTTGAGGGTAAAAGTTATCCAGTAAACTGGGGTCGATTCAGAGTGTTTCGACTCAATCAGGTGAAGCGCTGCAAGTCTTTTAGCGCCTGCTTTATTGCCTCAATAAAGACTTTTGTCCGGGCTGGTAGTAATCGTGCATGCGGATAAATAACATTGACTGGCCGCGGGGGTGGTTCGAATGATTCCAGCACGATTTGCAGATGGTTTTGCTCAATGTGATGCGCTACCTGATAAGAGATGAACATGCCGAAACCAAGCCCGGCCAGGCAGGCCTCGGCTGCCGGGGCGACATGGTTGAATTCGAGGTTGCCCGACACGGGTACATTGAATTGCTTGCCGCCTTCGTAAAATGTCCACCACGGACCCGCTCCGCCGGAGAACCTCACGCAGTTGGCTTTGAGTAAGTCCCTCGGGTGTTTGGGTACTTCATGGCGGCTAAGATACGTCGGGCTGGCGACGACCATGCGGCGAACGCTGCCCACAGGCTGCGCAACCAGCGATGAATCCTCCAGCGCGCCGATGCGTATGGCCACGTCGATATTTTCTTCCAGCAGATTAACCACACGATCCAGCAGTATGAGATTAACGCGCACTTTGCCATATTTCTGCACAAAGCGCGTCACTGCAGGCGCCACATACATCTGGCCGAAAAGCACGGGCGCGGTAATTGTAAGTTGGCCACTGGGCTCGACTGCGTCTGCGGTCAAGGCCGATTCGGCATCCTTGACGGCCGCCAGCAACTGACGGCAGTTTTCGATGTAATGATGACCTTCTTCAGTAAGCGAGATGCGTCGCGTGGAGCGATTGAACAGGCGGATGCCCAAATATGCTTCCAATGCCGCCAGGGTGCGCACCACGGCGGGTGGCGAAGAACCAAGTTCTGCAGCGGCCGCCGTCAGGCTGCCTTCATCGGCAATACTGACAACTGTTTGCATGGCTTTGAGTTTGTCCATGAGCCGTATTATTCCATTTAATGGATCAGAGTTATGCAGAGCACACCATTTATTCATCAAGTGAGGGTAATCACAATGCACTCTAGTCATTGTCCAATGACGAATAAGGAGTTTCCTGTGAATACCTCTGCCGCCTTTCCTGCTCAACCCATCAAGCTTCACCGCTTTCCCCTCTCCGGCCACTGCCATCGTGTCGAGTTGTTTCTGTCGTTGCTCAAGCTGCCCTATGAACGGGTGGACGTGGACCTCGCCGCCAACGCCCACAAGCAGCCCGCGTTTCTGGCCATGAACCCGTTTGGCCAGGTTCCGGTGATCCAGGACGGCGAGATTACCCTAGCCGATTCGAATGCGATTCTGGTGTACTTGGCGAGCAAGTATGCCTCTGGTCAATGGCTCCCGCGTGACCCGGTCGCTGCCGCAGCCGTGCAGCGTTGGCTTTCCGTGGCAGCCGGGCCGCTTGCATTTGGCCCGGCGACGGCTCGACTGGCGACGCTTTTCAAGGCCCCTGTCAATGCTGAAGAAGCCATTGCGCGAGCCAACAAGCTGTTTGCCGTGATGGAAGCCGTACTGCAAACCGCATCATTCCTGGCGGGCGACACGCCGACCATCGCGGACATCGCCAACTACACCTACATCGCCCACGCGCCCGAAGGCAATGTCTCACTCCATCCCTACCCCAGTCTGCGCAGCTGGTTGCAACGCATCGAGGCATTGCCAGGTTTTGTGCCCATGGTGACATCCAAGGTTGGGTTGGCCGCCTGAGATGAAAGCCTTGGATGATCGGCAGGTGTTTCACGAAGGTGAATGCCTGATGCAGGCGCGAGCGGGCGTGCGTGACCGCATGGCTGCGCTTGGGGAGCAGGTCATGCGCACTTCCATGCCTCAGCAACACCGGGCGTTTTTTGCCCAACTGCCGTTCGTTCTTGTGGGCAGTGTGGATGCCGAGGGGCAACCCTGGGCCTCCATACTGACCAACCCGCCTGGGTTTATCAGCAGTCCCGATGCATGCCAACTTCTGATTCGTGCCCGACCACCCGTCGCCGATCCCCTACACGAGACGCTTATCACCGGTGCCAGCATTGCATTGCTGGGAATAGAGCAGCCTACGCGTCGCCGCAATCGCATGAATGGCATCGTCGAGCGCATCACTGACGACGGCTTTCTAGTGGCCGTAAAACAAAGCTTCGGAAATTGCCCGAAATACATACAGGCACGCCAGGCGGAATACTTGAATATCGACAGCATCGGCACGGTTCATTCCGCCACTGCGCTGAATGAACTTACTCGGCAAATAGTCTTGCGCGCGGACACGCTATTTATCGCCACCGCCCACCCCGGCCCCCTTCATGGAACCACGCGATCACACGGGGCGGATGTGTCGCACCGGGGAGGCAAGCCCGGCTTCGTGCGCGTAGACAGGGGCAACACGCTGACACTCCCCGATTTCGCCGGCAACCGCTTCTTCAATACGCTCGGCAACATCGTGCTGAATCCGCGCGCGGGCTTGCTCTTCATCGATTTTGAAAACGGCGACCTGCTCTACATCGCGGCAGATGCCGAAATTATTTTCGATAGCCCTGAGCTGGATGCTTTTGCGGGTGCGGAACGCCTGCTGCGACTAAAGATACGACACGTCAGGCATGTTGTCGCTTCGCTGCCCTTGCGCTGGAGTGGTGAAGCGCAGGCATCGCCTTTT
>JANMKH010000393.1:0-9157 GCA_031371965.1 Sulfuriferula sp. | reverse complement strand
GGTTGGTAATTCTACCGCAGAGGGCAGCTTGAGCGCAGTATTTTTTGCTGCGCTTGCCTGAACGGCTTACAAGCTGGCATCCGCGCGCAGTGCCTCGGCCTTGTCGACGGACTCCCAGGTGAACTCCGGCTCGTCGCGGCCGAAATGGCCGTAGCTGGCAGTGCGCGTATAGATCGGGCGCAGCAGGTTGAGGGTCTGGATAATCGCCTTGGGGCGCAGGTCGAAGTGCGCTTCCACCAGCTTGGCAATTTTTTCGTCGGCGATCTTGCCGGTGCCGAAAGTATTCACCATCAGCGACACCGGGCGTGCCACGCCGATGGCATAGGCCACCTGCACCAGACACTTGCTGGCAAGGCCGGCGGCGACGATATTCTTTGCCACATAGCGTCCGGCATAGGCGGCGGAACGATCCACCTTGCTCGGATCCTTGCCGGAGAATGCGCCGCCGCCGTGCGGGGCTGCACCGCCGTATGTGTCGACGATGATCTTGCGGCCGGTCAGACCGGCATCGCCCATCGGACCGCCGATGACGAAGCGGCCGGTGGGGTTGACCAGATAGCGCACGTCGTTTTTGAGCAGATCGCCGGAAATCACCGGCTTGATGATTTCCTCGATCACGGCTTCTTCAATTTGCGCGTGGGAGACGTCCGGGTCATGCTGGGTCGAGACCACCACGGTGTCCACGTGTTGTGGAATGCCATCCACATAGCGGATGGACACCTGGGATTTGGCGTCCGGGCGCAACCACGGCAGACGGCCATCCTTGCGCAGTTCGGCCTGGCGCTCCATCAGGCGGTGCGCCAGGTAAATCGGTAGCGGCATCAGCGAAGACGTTTCATCGCAAGCGTAGCCGAACATCAATCCCTGGTCGCCTGCACCCTGGTCGAGATCAAGGCCTTCGCCCTCGTTGACGCCCTGGGCGATGTCCGCCGACTGTTTGCCGAAGGTGGTGAGTACAGAACAGGTGTGATAATCAAAGCCGATTTCCGAGCTGTTATAGCCGATGCGCTTGACCGCCTCGCGCGCCACCTGGTTGTAATCAACGGTGGCGTGGGTGGTAATTTCACCGGCGATGACCACCAGACCGGTAGTGACCAGCGTCTCGCAAGCTACACGTGCGTGCGGATCCTGAGTTAGAATCGCATCCAGTACCGCATCGGAAATCTGGTCAGCGACCTTGTCCGGATGACCTTCTGACACGGATTCCGAGGTAAAAATAAATTCTTTCATGGCACCATTCCCAAATCGCAATAGGCGAGGATGGTAGCAAACTTTAGCTTCGTCCGACACCGTTCCCTATCATGACGCAATTTCTGCTCCGCTTGTTTGCCCGCCTCCCGCTACGTTGGTGGCACGTTGTGGGCGCGCTGGGTGGACGCCTGACGTACCGTTACAACGCGCGCTACGCCACGCGTCTGGCGGACAATTTGCGGCACAGCGGCATCGTTGCTGGCGCGAGCGAATACCAGGCGCTGCTACGCCAGTGCGCAGCGGAAATCGGCAAGGGTGGCGCGGAAATCATCCCGATCTGGCTGCGTCCTTACCAGCAGACTTTAAAACTGGTGCAAGACTGCCAGGGTTGGGAGCATGTCGAAGCTGCCGTCAAACAAGGCAAGGGCGTGCTGGCGATGACCCCGCATCTGGGCTGCTTCGAGATTGTCAGCCTGTATTACGCGGCACGTCTGCCGATGACGGTGTTGTACCGTCCGCCGCGCCAGCAATGGCTGGAAGGTATCATGCGTGCCGGACGCGGACGCGGCAAAGTCAATCTCGCCAAAACCGATGTCAAAGGCGTGCGCGCGCTGCTCACTGCGCTTAAAAAGGGTGAAGCGGTAGGCATTTTGCCCGATCAGGTGGCAAGCAAAGGCGAAGGCGCGTGGGCGAGTTTTTTTGGCCGCCAGGCCTATACGCCGACGCTGGTCGCGCGCCTGCACCAGTCCACCGGTGCGGTGCCGCTATTGATGTTCGGCGAACGCCTGCCCAAGGGGCAGGGCTATCGCATCCACATCGAGCCGCTCAACGCCGATCTGAGCGGCAGCAAGGAGCACACCGCCGCGCAACTCAACGCCGCACTGGAAGTACTGATCCGCAAGTATCCGGCGCAATACCTGTGGAGCTACAACCGCTACAAGCGCCCCGGCGGGGTTGAACCGCCGCCGGAGCAGTAGGCCATGTCCCATATCGGCATATTTTTTCTGTGGCTGGTGCACTGGCTGCCGCTGCCCATGCAGGCGGCGCTGGGCAATCTGCTGGGCAATCTGCTGTATCGTTTTGCCGGCCGGCGCCGCCGCATCGGCGAAATCAATCTGCAATGGTGTTTTCCGCAATGGGATCAGGTACGTCGCGACGAAGTGCTGCGCGCGCATTTCCGCTGTGCCGCACGTGCTGCGCTGGAGCACGGCATCTTGTGGTGGTCGCCCATTGAGCGGGTGAAGCGCCTGGTGCATTTTGCCGGACTGGAACATTTCCAGCCGCTGCAGGGCCAGCCGGTGATTCTGCTGGCGCCGCACTTTGTCGGTCTGGACATGGGGGGCGTGCGCTTCACCGCCAGTTATGCGCCGATTGTGTCCATGTACAGCCGCATGAAAAATCCTCATTTCGACCGGCTCATGCTGCATGCGCGTACCCGCTTCGGCGGTTCGAAAATGTTTTCCCGCCACGACGGCGTGCGTCCGCTGGTGCGCGAGGTGCGCCAGGGCTTGCCGTTGTATTACCTGCCGGATCAGGATTTCGGTGCCAAGGATGCTGCCTTTGTGCCGTTTTTCGGCGTTGCTGCGGCCACCGTGACCGCGCTGCCGCGCATCGCGCGCGTGGCGGGCGCCCGCGTGGTGCCCTGCGTCACGCGTCAGTTACCCGGCGGGAAGGGTTATGTGGCGCAGTTCTATCCGGCCTGGGACAATTTCCCGAGCGCTGATGTGGAAGCCGATACGCGGCGCATGAACGCCTTCATCGAAGACCGCGTGCGCGAAATGCCCGAGCAGTATTTCTGGCTGCACAAGCGCTTCAAGACACGGCCGCCGGGCGAACCGAAGCTGTATCCATGATTGCGTCCAGCTGGCACGTTGCCGCGCTGCAAGCCGACCAGGCCGAGGCGCTGGGCGCGCTGGCGCGGCACATCTGGCAAGGGCATTATCCCGGCATCATCAGCCAAGCGCAGATTGATTGCATGCTGGATCAACGTTATGGCGCTGCGCTCATCAGGCAACAGCTTGGCCAACCCAGTAACTGGTGGAAAGTGGCGCAGAATGACGCCGGGATGATTGGATTTACGCATTATTTCCTGGATAGCGACGCGCAGCGCATCAAGCTCGACAAGCTCTATGTGCACCCGGCCTGGCAGCGCCGCGGTGTGGGCGCAGCGCTGCTTGGGCGGGTCGAATCCGAGGCGCGCAGACAAGGCCGCACCACCCTCACGTTACGCACCAACAAGCACAACCACATCGCGCTTGCCGCCTATCAAAAATACGGTTTTGTCGTCACGGCGCAGGTGGTCACCGAGATTGGCGCAGGGTTTGTGATGGACGACTACATGCTGGAAAAAACGCTGGATTGAGAAAAGCTCACCCGGACCAGGGTGCCGCGGCCCGCTGGCGGTGCGAGGATTTCCAGCGTGGCGTCGTGCACCCGCGCAATTTCCTGCACAATCGCCAGCCCCAGACCACAGCCGTCACCCGGACTGCCTTTCACCCGATGAAAACGCTCCAGCACCTTGTCGCGCTGCGACTCGGGGATGCCAATGCCGTTGTCCTCTACTTCCAGCACCGCAGCGCCAGCCTGAAGGCAGCGCACGGTGACGCTGCCGCCCGCCGGGGTATAACGCAGGGCGTTGTCAATCAGGTTGGCGAGCAGTTCACGAATCAACAGCGGCTCGCCCACCAGGGATGTGTTTTCCATATCGAAGCCGAGATCAATTTGCCGCTCCATGGCGCGTGGCACCCATTCACGCGCAGCATCTTCGACTACATTGCGCAGATCCAGCGGCTGCATGGCATCGGGCGGCATGGCGCCGGGCTCGGCGCGCGCCAGCGTGAGCAGCTGGTTGGCAAGATGCGCAGTGCGCACGGTGGCGTCCAGGAGATGGGTGAGCGTGGCGCGCAGTTCAGCCGACATGGTGCCGCGCAAGGCAAGCTCAACTTGCGTTTGCAGTCCTGACAGCGGCGTGCGCAACTGGTGCGCAGCGTTGGCCAGAAAGCGCTGCTGGCCATTCATGGAATCGTTGAGTCGCGTCAGCAGCGCGTTGAGCGAGGCGACCACCGGCCGTACTTCGTCGGGTGCATGATGTTCGGGTACCGGGCGCAGGTCGCGGTGCGAGCGTGCGGCGATTTCTTCCTGCAGGCTTTGCAGCGGTGCGAGGCCGCGGCGGATGCCGAACCACACCAGCAGCACTGCAGCCAGTGCAATCACCACCGCCGGTGCGAGCATCTCGGCCAGAATGCCAGCCAGGTGATGGTCGCGTTTGTTCAGTGTTTCCGCCACCTGTAAATAGGCGCTGCTGCCATTGGGCAAATGCATCTTTAATGCGGCGATGCGGATATCGCGTCCGCGAAACGCGCTGTTGTAGAAAACCGGTTTGTCGCTGATCTGCGCCGGTACCGGCAAGTACAGGTTGCCCGCCAGGCGCGTGCCATCGGCGGCGACAAGCTGATAGTAGATATTGTCGTAGGCATCCACCAGCAGCAGGTCGCGCGCACCGGGCGCCAGGTTCAACACCGGTTTGCCGTTCACTACCTGAATATACTGCGCCAGCGCAAGCATGGGATCGAGTAGCTCCTTGTCGTAGGCGTCATTGGCGGCGTTGCGGGCCATGTAAAAAGTGCCAACCGACCCCAGCGCCAGCAGCACCAGCAGTGGAATCAGCAGCCAGCCCAGCAGCAGGCGTCGCAGGCTATGGGTGTGCATTTTTCGCTTCTTCGAGCAGATAGCCGAAACCGCGTATGGTGCGAATTTTGATATCGGCCGGCTCCAGCTTGGCGCGCAGACGCGACATATACACCTCCACTGCATTGGTGCTGATTTCCTCGTCCCAGTTGCATACCGCCTGCATGATCTTGTCTTTGCTCAGCACCTGTCCCTGGCGCATCAACAGATATTCCAGCACGCCCCATTCACGCGCGGTGAGCCCGAGCTGGCTATCGCCCAGCCACGCCCGGTGCGCCAGCGTATCCATGGTGAGACGCCCGCAACTGAGTTTGGCGCTTTGCGCATGATGTCCGCGCCGCAGCAGGGCGCGCACACGCGCCTCGAATTCACCCAAGGCGAATGGCTTGACCATATAGTCATCCGCACCCAGGTCGAGGCCGCGCACGCGATCGGCTACCGCATCCCGTGCGGTGAGGATCAGCACCGGTACGGTAAGTCCGCGTTCGCGCAGCTTGCTCAGCACGGCAAAGCCATCCTGGCCAGGCAGGCCGATATCCAGCACGACCAGGTCATAATGTTCGGCACCCAGTGAAAGTAATGCTTTTTCGCCGCTGACCGCGCGATCCACGGCATAGCCAGGCAATGCCAGCGAAATCGCCAGTCCGGCGGCAAGGAGTTCGTCATCTTCTACTATCAGAATACGCATGGTCTTTTCCTTATAAAGGTGCTGACTGCTGCCCTTCGGCATTGCGATTAAACCACCGAAACGCCAACGGTAGCAGCCACAATGTAAACAACGTGCCGGACACAATTCCGCCGACAATCACTACCGCAAACGGACGTTGGGTTTCCGAGCCGATACCATGCGACAGTGCAGCCGGTAACAAACCCAGCCCAGCCATTAGCGCCGTCATCAGAATCGGACGCAGGCGTTGTACCGCGCCGTCCATGATACTGGCTTGCAGCGCTGCGCCGTTGTTGAGCAGCGCGATGATCTGTTCGAGCATGATCACGCCGTTCTGCACCGAAATTCCCGCCACGGCAATGAAGCCCACCGCTGCCGATACCGAAAGATGCAGCCCCGCCAGCCCCAAGCCGGCAATGCCGCCGATCAGGGTGAACGGCACCATCAGCAGCACCAGCGCCGCCTGTTTGACCGATCGGAACGCCCAGAATAAAAGCGAGAAAATCAGGAACAGACTGATCGGGACGATAATTTTCAGACGCTTCATTGCACGCTGCTGGTTCTCGAACTGACCACCCCAGGTAATCGTGTAACCGGGTGGCAATACAACCTGTTGCTTGACCATGTGCTGCGCTTCAGCGACAAAGCTGCCTTGGTCGCGCCCGAGCAGATTGGCCTTGACCGACACATTGCGGCTACCCGCCTCGCGGCTGATGCGCGCCGCCCCCTGTTTGACGCTGATAGTGGCAATGTCGGACAGCGCCACACTGCCGTTGCCGCCGGGCAATGACACTTGTAGGTTGCCAACGGCGTCCACGGAGTCACGGTAGGGCGCCTGCAGGCGCAAGGTCACGTCAAAGCGCCGTTCACCCTGGTAAAAACTGTTGACCGCCTGATCCGCCAATGCGCTCTGGATCACGCTATTGGCGTCGGCAACGCTGATACCCAGACGCCCCATGCGAACCCGGTCCAGCTTGATATCAAGCTCGGTCTGTCCGCCTACCTTGATCGCCGCCACATCGCTCGCGCCACGCACGCCGGCCAGCAGCGTGGCGATTTGCTCGGCCTTGGCCTCCAGGATATCCAGATCGGGTCCGCTGACCTTGACCGAAATCTCGCCCTTCACCCCGGACAGCGCCTCCTCCACGTTGTCCTCGATTACCTGGGAAAAGTTGGTGGGCAGGCCGGGAATGCTTTTCAGTTTTTGCGTCATGTCCGCTATTAGCGCGTCCTTGTCGGCAAAGCGCCAGGTTGCGTGCGGTTTCAGGTCGGCCAGTATTTCCATATTGTTGGGGCCTTTGGGGTCGGTGCCATCGTCGGGACGCCCCACCTGGCTGATTACATTGCGCACTTCCGGATAACTCAGCAATATCGAACGCACCTGGCGCTCCACTGCCTTGGTTTTGTCCAGCGCGGTCTGCGGCGGCAGCGTAATGGTGAGCCAGATGTTGCCCTCATCCAGCTTGGGCAGAAATTCGCTGCCCAATAGCGGCGCGCTACCCAGCGCAACGACCAATGCCAGCAAGGCTCCGCCAAAAATGAATACGCGATAGCCCTCCGACCACGTCAGTAAATCCCGGTAGCGTTCCTGCAACTTGTGCATCCACGGGGTGTGCTTCTCTGCCATGCTTTCGCCCTTGAGGGTGTAGGACAGCAGCGTCGGCACCAGGGTAAGGGTGAGGATAAGCGCGCCCAGCAGGGCAAAACTCAGGGTCAGCGCTACGGGGGTGAAGATTTTTCCTTCCACGCGCTGGAA
Source organism: Sulfuriferula sp. (assembly GCA_031371965.1). GTDB lineage: Bacteria > Pseudomonadota > Gammaproteobacteria > Burkholderiales > Sulfuriferulaceae > Sulfuriferula. The sequence continues at coordinate 1,856 of JANMKH010000393.1, read as the reverse complement.
TGTGAAAATCGGCAAAAACGCCAAAATAATAATCGCCTTGGAAAACAGGATGGGATGCCCCAGTTCGATGGCGGTATGCTTCAGCGCCTGCATCCGCCAGGCTGGCGTATGGTGAGCGGCGTGCCCATCCTGCGCTGCCAGCGCCAGACGCACCATCAGCGCCTCGACCAGCACCACGGCGCTGTCGATGATAATCCCGAAATCCACCGCCCCCAGCGAAATCAGGTTGGCCGATACGCCGCGCGCATCCATCAGGATGAAAGCGAACAGCAGCGCGAGCGGGATCACTGAAGCCACAATCAGTGCCGCGCGCCAGTTACGCAAAAACACGATGAGGATGGCAATCACCAGCACCGCCCCCATGATGAGGTTATCGCTCACTGTGCGCACCGTGTGGTCAATGAGCTGGGTGCGGTCGTAAATGGGATGGATGCTCACCCCTGGCGGCAGTTTGGCGTTGACCTCGGCAATTTTCTGGCGCAATGCCTTGACCACCTTGGCGGCATTCTGGCCCTTGACCATCTGCACAATGCCTTCGACCACGTTATCGCGCTGGTTGAAGGCAACAATGCCGGAACGCGGGCGCGCGCCGACCCCCACGTCACCAATGTCGCGTACCAGCACGGTCTTGCCATCCCTGGCCTGCACCACCACGCGGGCGATATCGTCTACGCTGTTGAACAGCCCCTGTCCACGCACTACCAATGCTTCGTCGCCACGTTTGATCAGACCGCCTCCCACGCTGGCGCTGCCATTGGTGAGCGCCTGGCTGACCTGGTCCAGCGTGACGCCGTATTTCTTCAGCAAAGCGGGATTGACGTTGACCTGATATTCCTTGATCAGCCCACCGAAGCTTGCCACGTCGGCCACGCCGGGTACCATGCGCAAGGCGGGACGGATTTGCCAGTCCTGAATCGCGCGCACCTCGGTCAGCGGCATATTGGCCGGGGTATCCAGCACATAGCGATAAATCTCGCCCACCGCTGTGGTCAGCGGATCCAGTGAAGGCTGCACACCGGGCGGCAGGGTGACGTTCTGCAATTTTTCCAGCACTTGCTGGCGTGCAAAATAATCGTCGGTATTATCAGAAAAGGTCAGCGTGACGATGGACAGCCCGGTCATCGATACCGAGCGCAACTGGGTGATGCGCGCCACGCCGCTCATTTCGCGCTCGATGGGCAGGGTGACGCTACGCTCGATTTCTTCCGGTGCCAGCCCGGCCATTTGCGTGATTACCTGGACCTGTACGTCCTGCACATCCGGGAAGGCTTCGATCGGCAGGTCGCTCAAAGCATGCCAGCCCAGCAGCACCAGCGCCACCACCATCAGCAGTACAAATACGCGTTGCTGCAGGGCAAAGGTAATCAGTTTATCCAGCATCGTATTTGCCCGGTTATTGGGTCACGCCCAGTTCGGAATTGAGCAACAGTGCACCACTGGTAACGATGCGTTCGCCTGGCCGCAAGCTGTCCACGCTGTAGGCATAATCACGATCCTGTGCAGCGAGGGTAACGCGGCGCTTGCGTAATACGCCAGGCGCCTGCTCAACAAACACATAGCTGTACAGGCCATCGCTGACCAGCGCTGCGTTGGGGATGCGGAACGCCAGCCTGCCCACATCGGCGAGCAGCGTGACGCGTGCAAACATTTCCGCTTTAAGCTGGGTGGCTCCGCTATCCACGCTGCAGCGCAGCATGATGCGGCGGGTGACCGGGTCGAGCGCCGGGGCGATTTTTTCGATGCGCCCGGTAAAACGCTGGCCGGGATAAGCATCCACCTCGATGGCTACCGGGTGACCAAGCGCGACCTTGCCCAACAGGTTTTCCGGCAAATCCACACTGACCCACAGCCGTGAC
>JANMKH010000373.1:0-2361 GCA_031371965.1 Sulfuriferula sp. | reverse complement strand
CTTGCGCAATGGCTTTCAAGCGCGGTGGGCGACAAGGTTGAGGTCAAGCCAGTACTCGCTTTGCCGGGGTGGTTTGTCGAGTTGAAGGCGAGAAGCGATGTTGTAATTATCAATGGCCGGAACGCATCGGGCACCTTTGGTAAATTGTTTCACACCGCGCTCAGCGAGGAGATGATCAAGCGCATTGCGCATCAGCTGGAGCAGCGTTGCCGGGACGTAGCGCCGAAGCATTTCCATAAGCGCGCAAAGATTTCATCGAATACCTAATTAGTCAGCAATGGCAAATCACCGGCAGGCTCACCCCAGATATTCGTAAGCCGCCAAGGTCATGAAATCCGCAAACGTGTCATTCACAACCAGGGATTGAACGATCTCCGCAGCCAGCGGGTATTTTCCGGCAAGAAAAGCGGCCTCCCCCAGTTCATTGCGGATGTGCTGCAATGCCTCGGGAACCATGCCTAGCACCAGTTCCAGCGTGACTTTCCTGCCGTCATCCAGCACCCCCAGCGGGCTGCGAATCCAGTGCCATACCTGGGAGCGTGATATCTCTGCGGTTGCCGCATCTTCCATGAGATGGTGAATGGGTACGGCGCCCTGCCCGGCCAGCCAGGCGCCCATGTATTCAATGCTGACCTGAATATTGTTGCGTAAGCCATGCTCGGTAATGGGCGCCTGGGGCTGGAAATCCAGCAGGTCTGCGCGGGTGACATGCACGTCTTCACGCTTGCGCTGAATCTGGTTCGGTCCGTGCATTGCGCTATCAAAAACATCTCGCGCCACCTGCACCAGCGCAGGGTGTGCCACCCATGTGCCGTCATGGCCATCCGCAGCCTCGCGATTCTTGTCTACGCCTACTTTGACCAGTGCGGCGGCATTCGCTGCCGGGTCGTTCCTGATGGGAATTTGTGCTGCCATGCCGCCGATTGCATGGGCATTGCGGCGATGACAGGTTTTGATCAGCAACCGGGAATAGGCGCGCATGAAGGGGGTCGTCATGGTCAGCGCCTCGCGCTCGGCAAGCATGAATGAAGGATGCTGATGCAATTTCTTGATGCAACTGAAAATGTAGTCCCAGCGCCCGCAATTCAGCCCGGCCGAGTGCGATTTCAATTCGTGCAGAATTTCATCCATCTCAAACGCAGCAGGAATGGTTTCGATCAGCACCGTGGCCTTGATGGTGCCGCGGGGAATATCCAGTTGATCCTCGGCTGCATTGAACACGCTGTTCCACAGCCGTGCTTCAAGATGGCTTTCCATCTTGGGCAGGTAAAAATACGGACCTGTTCCATAGGCAAGCTGGGTGCGGGCGTTATGGAAGAAAAACAGGCCAAAATCAAACAGGCTGGCCGAAATGGCTTGCCCGTCCACCAGCAGGTGGCGCTCCGGCATATGCCAGCCGCGCGGCCTGACAAACAGCACCGCTACCTGCGGGTTCAATGCATAGTGTTTTCCCTCGGGCGTATCCAGCGCAATGGTCCGGCGCACGGCATCGCGCAGGTTGATCTGCCCCTGGATCAGGTTATTCCAGCCCGGCGACAGGGAATCCTCGAAATCCGCCATGAACACATTGGCGCCGGAATTGAGCGCGTTGATGACCATCTTGCGTTCAACCGGGCCGGTAATTTCTACCCGGCGATCCTGCAGCTCTTCAGGCACCGGGTCGATGACCCAGTCAGCGGCACGAATGGATGCGGTCTGTTCCAGGAAATCAGGCTGGATACCCTGATCGAACGCCACCTGACGCTGGGCACGCAGAGCAAGCAGGTTCTGACGTTTGGGCTCGAATTCACGAGACAGCGCCGCCAGGAACGAAACAGCCTCGGCACTGAGTATGGATGCGTATTCAGGTGAAACAACACCCTTGATCTCAACGCCATCTGGCTGGGGTGGCACGCTCATGAGATACCCCTTTCAGCAGGCGCCAGCGCAACAGGGAAAACCGTTTTCAGTATAGGAAGTATTCAGCCGATTACAGCGGCAATTGATGGCCCCGCAGGAATCCATGTACAGCCCGGATATAGCCTAGATTTATCCAGACGATACTGTCATGCAGTGACCGGCCGGAAAGGCCGCGGATAGAAACATCCGGGTAAACCAATCAACCGAAGAAACGTCAGGCAAAACGCCCGTGCAGATATTGGATGATGGCGGAAGACTCATACATCCACTGGCTGTTCCCCTGTTCGTCTGTAATTTTCAGACAAGGCACCTTGATTCGGCCGCCCCCCTGCAAGAGTGCTTCGCGGTGTTGAGGCAGTTTTTGCGCATCCAGCAGTGCGACATCCAGCGATAAACGGCTGAGTTCGCGCCGGACTTTGATGCAGAAGGGGCAGGTCCTGAATTGATAAAGCGCCAGATTTC
>JANMKH010000332.1:0-13183 GCA_031371965.1 Sulfuriferula sp. | reverse complement strand
GCCTCTATCGTGGCCACGAAATGCCCGAAATGCCGTCATTCTACCGCGACTGGCACAGCCGCGGCTTTGAAATCCTGGCGCTATCTGTTGAAGACAACCCGGCACTGGTCGCGGCATACATAAAAAAGAGGGTGATACCTTTCCCACCGGCATTGCCTCTGTCGAAACACAGCGGGCATTTGGCGGTGTCAGCACCGTGCCCAAATCATTCATCATTGACAAGCATAGAGTGATGCGCCAGAAAATCAGCGAGCAGGTGTATTACTCCAGGCTGGAAGGACTGGTGGCACCGCTGCTCAAGGAGCGATCATCGCGGATGATTTCCATGTAGCCGTCCATCTCGCGTTTGTAGTAAACATAGTCCATCTCCGGTGCCGCGCCACCCAGGCGGGTGATGACCGCGGAAATCTGGCCGCGATGATGGGTCTGGTGATTCATCATGTGGGTGAGCACATCTCGCATCCACATCGAGCGCGCCTCGCCTGCGGAGGACACATAATCCAGCTGGCCATCAAACCAGTCCTCCGGACAGGCTTCCAGCCACAGCGTGAGTTCTTCGGCTTGACGCTGGGTCGCTTCGATCAACTGGTCCCAGTCCGGATACGTGAGTTGCCGGAAATCGACTGCCACAACTTCTCCGCGCAGCCGCGCCAGCCACAACCGGTTGACCAGCATGATGTGATCCACCGTGTGGTGGATAGTGCCGAAAAACAGGCCTTGCGGGCTTTGCAGCAAGGTGCGGTCAATGCCGCCCAAAGCCGCGAACAGCCGGTCATTCGCCCACTGCTGATAATCCGATAGCACCCCGAAATAGCTTTTCCACGAATACCGATTTTGCATGATCAACCTTTTTTAATGAGTGCCTTATCCAGACGACTGCGCAGCTTGGCAAAATCGAGTGACCCTATGGTTTGCTCAACGATATTGCCATCTTTGTCGATCAAATATGAGGTAGGGGTAAGCTTTACATCATCAAACTGATGCGCCAGATTACCCTGCACATCCAGCGTCACTGGAAACGGCAAAGCGCGCTGCTGCTTGAACCGGAGCACATAACTGGGCGGGTCGTAACTCATGGCGACCGCTATCACTTCGAAACCCTTATCATGATATTGATTATAAGTTTCCACAATATGCGGCATTTCTTCCACGCAACCAGGGCAAGTGGTCGCCCAAAAATTCACCAGCACCATTTTCCCGTGCAGGCTTTGCATGGATATCTTCTTGCCGGTGAGGTCGGTAAAGGTGACTTGCGGCGCTGGATTTTTTTGCGTCAAACCGAAGAACAGTGCGGCTGCGAGTGCGACTAGCGCTACAGTAATCAGCACATACTTGTGATATTGTTTATTGCTCATCTGCCTCTTTCCATCCAGAAATCGTCATGCACAGGATTGTCATGTTTTTCGCTGCCCTTGTCATTAGCACCATCGCTGAAGCAAATAAGCTGATTCGTTGTACCGACAGCCAGGCCAGCAGCAGTTTGAAAAAAACGTTGGCGCAAGGTTCCATGAATTGCGTAACCCAGTCCGGCAAAACCGGTGGCCCTATAAATAATCGACCCAACGGGATGACGGCATACTGATGGCAAAAGTGCTGTTCATACTCACCGCCGCCAACGAACTCACACTCAAAAACGGTGATCGTATCCCGACCGGTTTCTGGGCGCAGGAATTTGTTCCGCCGCACCATATTTTTCTCGAACACGGGCATATGATCGACATTGCCACCCCCAAGGGACAACCTGCCGCGCTGGATGAAAACTGTTTTGCACCGGCATTTCACCACCACGATAGCGGCCGTATCGCCAACCTGCGCGAACAATTGTCCGAGATCGAGGCTTGGCACACTCCATTATCGCTGGAACGACTGGCGCTGGTAGGCGCCAAATATGATGCGATATTTTTCCCCGGCGGATATGGCCCGATGGCCGATTTGATTTGTTCCGAAGCCGCAGGCAACCTGGTCAAACGCATCCTGGCCAGCGGCGGCCTGATCGGCGCAGTATGCCATGGGCCAGCAGGGCTGGTCATGGCACAACAGGACGGAAACTGGTTATTTACAGGGTATCAGATGACCTGCTTCAGCCCACAGGAAGAACAGCTCGCCGGACTCGCCGACACGCTGCCCGAATTACTGGCTGAACGCCTCGCCAAGCTGGGCGGGGAATTGCATTTTGGCGCACCGGGCAGCGAACATGTTGTCATCGACCGCCAGCTGTATACCGGCCAGAACCCGGCTTCAGTCGAAAAACTGGCTTTTGCCATGGCGCGTCGGCTCAAAAAAATGGGCAGCCTGGACAAAGATGCTTGCGGCACCCCGTGCTCCTGATTCAAATTGCGTTTAAATCTCTCGCTGCGCCAGCCTTGACAGGCATTATTCCAAGGCATCTCCCCTGATCAATCCCGCTTCGTGTAACGCATCATAAACAATATCCACGGCATTGCTGTAAATCGGCATGCCTCCAACGATGGCTGCCGTCTCGCATACGCCATCTAACTCGCGCGGCTCTGCTCCCGCCTTCAATGCACCCCGCACATGCAGTTGGGCGGCTTGCGTGTGTCCCAGTGCCAGCAGCATGGCGAAATGCACCAGCTGCTGAGTCTTCCGATCAAGTGGATTGTCATGGATGAGCGATGCACGAAGGGATTCAACGGCGTCGATTGAGGCTTCATGGCCGGCGAGTTTGGCCAGCGCGCTACGCTTCCTGACGTTATCCGGGACAAAACCGAGCAGGTCGCGATAGCGTTTTTCGATTTCTGTTGCACTCATCCCAGTACCCGTCCTGTTTCCTGCCATTCCATATATTCCGGCGCTGCGAGGCCTTGCTGACGCATCAGCAGGTCGATCTGCCCGAGATGGTAGGCATGATGCCCCAATACAGACCACAAAAAACCGATGCCGGTATAGTGCCTGCCGGTAAAGACAAGCTCTTTTTCCAGCACCGCTGGCGTCAAGGCATGCAGATTTTCCAGATTAACGACGTGCGTGGCGCGATAAGCATCAATCAGCGCAGGGCCATCGGGCATGTTTTCCAATGTGCTGGACTTGCCCGGCAATGGCATGGTGGCCGTAGCCGGCAGGCCTGCTAATTGCTCAAACCAATGACTCTCAGCATTGATCAGATGCCTCGCCAGAGCGCTGATGGTGATTTTATTGACCCGGGTGCCAAGGAAAAGTGTTTCAGAGTCGATGGGTATAGCGCTCCACTGCGTGTCGCTCAGCATGCCCAGATAATCAAAAGTATGGATAACTTCCTGATCGAATAAGGATATAAAACGCTTTAATTCATTCATGACGAACCTCCAATATTAAATACCACGTAATGCCGTGAAAAATACGTTTGCCAATGCCCCTGGCTGCAAGTCCGACTCTATCGATGTTCGAATAGTTTCATATCCCGGTCTGGAAGAAAGCGCCAGCCAAGCCACGCGTAACGTTGAGAAAGCCCGAAAAAGTAAAGGGTTATTTAGCCGCCTGGTTACTGATAAAATGGCGCTTTAGCAATCGCCGTGCTGCTCATGGACACCCCCCGCCTTCGCGAAATTCCCTATAACTACACTTCGTTTTCCGACCGCGAAATCGTCATCCGCCTGCTGGGTAAAGAAGCATGGGAGATCCTCAACCAATTGCGCGCCGAGCGCCGTACCGGACGCTCGGCGCGCATGCTATTCGAGGTACTGGGCGATATCTGGGTGGTGTCGCGCAACCCGTATTTGCAGGATGACCTGCTCGCTAACCCCAAGCGCCAGGCAGCGCTGATCGATGCACTGACTCATCGGCTGAACGAAATCGACGCGCGCCGGCAGGACAATCCGCTGGTTGCACCGCTGCTGGAAGCCGCACGCCGGGCGGTGGCAAATTTCCAGTCGGATTTTGCCCATACGCGCCAGTTGCGCCGCGACACGTTGAAAAAACTGAGCCGCCACACGCGCAAGGACAACATCCAGTTCGACGGGCTGGCGCGCGTTTCCCACGTCACCGACGCCACCGACTGGCGCGTGGAATATCCCTTCGTCGTGCTCAATCCGGACAGCGAAGCGGAAATCGCCCATCTGGTCAAAGGCTGCATCGAACTGGGGCTGACCATCATCCCGCGCGGCGGCGGCACCGGCTATACCGGCGGCGCGATTCCGCTCACACCTGATTCTGCTGTCATCAACACGGAAAAACTGGAGGCGTTGTCCACGGTTGAAATGACGCGCCTGCCCGGCGTGGACCACGATTACGCCACCGTCCATTGCGGTGCCGGGGTGGTCACGCGGCGGGTGATGGACGCGGCGGATGCGGCGGGCTTCGTGTTCGCTGTCGACCCGACCTCGGCCGACGCCTCCTGCATCGGCGGCAACGTGGCGATGAACGCTGGCGGCAAAAAAGCCGTGTTGTGGGGGACCGCGCTGGACAATCTGGTGTCGTGGCGCATGGTGACGCCGGATGCGGAATGGCTGGAAGTCACCCGCCTCGATCACAACCTGGGCAAGATTCACGATGCCGCGACGGCACGTTTCGAGATTCGACGCTACGCCATTGACGGTACAGCCGAGATCGCCAGGCCGGAAATCCTCGAAATCCCCGGCCAGCATTTCCGCAAAGTGGGTCTGGGCAAGGACGTGACCGACAAGTTCCTGGCCGGTCTGCCCGGCATCCAGAAGGAAGGCTGCGACGGCATCATCACTTCCGCCCGCTTCATCCTGCACAAGCTGCCCGCATTCACGCGCACCGTGTGCCTGGAATTTTTCGGCCAGGTGCGCGACGCAGTGCCTGCCATCGTCGAAGTAAAAAATTATCTGGACGCCCACCCTCACGCCATCCTCGCCGGACTGGAACATCTGGACGCGCGCTACATCAAGGCAGTCGGCTACGCCACCAAGGCCCACCGCAACGAACGCCCGAAAATGATCCTGCTGGCCGACGTGGTGGCGGATGACGAGGCCGCTTGCGGCGAAGCGGCTTCACACATCGTCCAGCTCGCCAATGCGCGCGGCGGCGAGGGCTTCATCGCCGTGACTGCCGAAGCGCGCAAAAAATTCTGGCTGGATCGCGCCCGCACCGCCGCCATCGCCGCTCACACCAACGCCTTCAAGATCAACGAGGACGTGGTGATTCCGCTGCACCGGCTGGCGGATTATTCCGACGGCGTGGAACGCATCAACATCGAGCTTTCCATCGCCAACAAGCTGAAATTGCTGGATGCACTGGAACCGTTTTTCCGCAGCGATCTGCCGCTGTTCCAGGATGAAGATACGGTAGCCGACCCGCAGATGACTGAGGAACGCCGCAGCCGCGCGCTGGCCTTGCTGGAAAAAACCCGCACGCGCTGGCGCTGGCTGCTGGACCATCTGGACACGCCGCCGGCCAGCGCGGGTCTCGCCATCGCCAATACCGATCTGGTCGCATCCAACGGTCACACCACGGTGTTCCAGGCCTTGCAGGATCACACCCTGCGCGTGTCGTGGAAGCGCGAAGTGCGCAAAGAGCTGCAACGCATTTTTGTCGGCCGCGAATACCAGCCGATACTGGATGCCAGCGACCGCCTGCACAAACAAACCCTGAAAAGCCGCGTTTTCGTGGCGCTGCACATGCATGCCGGCGATGGCAACGTGCACACCAACCTGCCGGTCAACTCCGACGACTACACCATGCTGCAGGAAGCCAACGCCGCGGTGGCGCGCATCATGCAACTGGCGCGCGACCTGGGCGGGGTGATTTCGGGCGAACACGGCATCGGCCTCACCAAGCTGGAATATCTGGAGGACGAAGCGATCCAGAGCTTCGTGCGCTACAAGCACAAAATTGACCCGGAAGGCCGCTTCAACAAGGGCAAGCTGATGCCCGGCGCGGATCTGCGCAACGCCTACACTCCCAGCTTTTCGCTGCTGGAAGCCGAGTCGCTGATCATGGAACAATCCGAGATCGGCGAGATCGCCGACTCGATCAAGGATTGCCTGCGCTGCGGCAAGTGCAAGCCGGTGTGCAACACACATATTCCGCGCGCCAATCTGCTGTACAGTCCGCGCAACAAAATCCTCGCCACTTCGCTGCTGATCGAGGCTTTCCTGTACGAGGAGCAGACCCGGCGCGGGGTCTCCATCCAGCACTTCGACGAATTCGGCGATGTGGCCGATCACTGCACCGTGTGCCACAAGTGCCTCAACCCCTGCCCGGTCAATATCGACTTCGGCGACGTTTCCATCGCCATGCGCAACTTCCTGCGCAAACAGGGCAAGAAGAAGTTCAACCCCGGCACGACGGCGTCGATGTTCTTCCTCAACGCCACCGACCCGGTCACCATCAAACTCACCCGCAAAGTAATGATCGAGTGGGGCTACCAGGCGCAGCGCTGGGCTTACCAGGGCGCAAAGAAACTTGGCCTGATCAAGACACAAACCAGCCACCCCCCCTCCACTCTGGGCACCGCCCCGGTGCGTGCGCAGGTTATCCACTTCATCAACAAACCCATGCCCGGCGGCCTGCCTAAAAAGACCTCGCGCGCGCTGCTGGGACTGGAAGACGCCAGCATCGTGCCGGTGATCCGCAACCCGGCCAAACTCAGCGAGGATTCCGACGCGGTGTTCTACTTCCCCGGCTGCGGCTCGGAGCGGCTGTTCTCGCAAGTGGGGCTGGCGACGCAGGCTATGCTGTTCGAACTCGGCACGCAGACCGTGCTGCCGCCCGGCTATCTGTGCTGCGGCTATCCGCAGACCTCCAGCGGGCAGGCCGACAAGGGCGACGCCATCACCACTGAAAACCGCGTGCTGTTCCACCGTGTGGCCAACACCCTCAACTACCTCGACATCAAGACCGTGATCGTGTCCTGCGGCACCTGCATGGATCAGTTGCTGAAATATCAGTTCGAGAAAATCTTCCCCGGTTGCCGCCTGCTCGACATCCACGAATACCTGCTGGAGAAGGGTGTAAAACTGGAAGGCGTGAACGGCACGCGCTACATGTACCACGACCCGTGCCACACGCCGATGAAGACCTACCAGCCGCTGAAGGTAGTGAACCAGTTGATGGGTGAAGAAGTAAAACTGAGCGAACGCTGCTGCGGCGAATCCGGCACGCTGGCAGTGTCGCGCCCGGATATTTCCACTCAAATCCGCTTCCGCAAGGAAGAGGAAATCCGCAAGGTGGCCGGACAACTGCGTGCCGAATCGGGTGAAGCTGCCCCGGTGAAAATCCTCACCTCGTGCCCGTCGTGCCTGCAGGGCTTATCCCGCTACGATGACGATGCTGCCACCTCGGCAGATTACATCGTGGTGGAAATGGCCAGGCACCTGCTGGGGCCGGACTGGATGGAAAGTTACATAGAGAAAGCCAGCAACGGTGGCATCGAACGGGTGCTGCTGTAATCCTGATCCGGCGCGGTGTCAGGACTGCGTGGCAAGCGCAGCCCTGCGCAAGTGACGATTGAGCCAGAGCGGTATCAGGCCGAGCAGGATGCCCCCCACCGCCACCACTCTGCTGGTGGTATTGAAAGCCGGCAGACTGTCTATCCCGACGAACCACAGAAAGCATGCGCTGGTTAATGGCCAGAACACCAGGAAGGTGAGGTTGTAAGCATTTCTGGGCTGGTTGCACCACACGTGCCAGGCGCACGCAAAACACGCCAGCCCGTAATAAAAAGCCGCTTGAAAGCCGATGGCATTGACCGAATCCTGAATGATCTGGTTGACGCTGGGTATGCCTGAAGCCAGCAACAGCAGCAACAGGCCAAAACCGGCAATCACCAGGGTGGCAATCCACGGCGTATTCCAGGACGGGTGCAAACGGGCATAACGCGGGTGCAACATGCGGTCGCGGCTTTGTGCGAACAGGGTGCGGCTGAATTGCAGTATGGAAGTTTCCAGCGTGCCCACAGTACTCAACATGACTGCCAGCACCGCTATGTAGCTCCAGGGTTTGGGGAACAGTTTTTCGGCAATGGCGAGGACCACATTGGTGCCAGAGGCCTGGATTTCCTGATCGCTCAATACCATGAGTGTTGCCATGGCAAACAGAATGAATAGGGCCAGCACCACCAGCATGGCCAGCAGCGAACTCAGCCCCGCCACCCGTGAACCATCGCGCGTTTCTTCATTGAGATTGACGGTCACGTCCCAGCCCCAAAAAAAGAATAACGCCGTCAATGCGCCCAGGGTGAAAAGGTGGGGGGTGAATCCAGCCGGGCTGAATGATGTCAGCGATAAATGATGCGCAGGGTGGCTACCGTATTGCAGCCACGCCGCGATTAAAATAACCAGCACGATGGCCAGTTCCACCAGCGTCATCGCCACCTGCACATAGCTGGTCAGCTTGATGCCCTTGATAATCACGGCGCTGACCACAACCAGCCAGGCAGCGGCAACCAGCGTTACACTGCGCGTGCTGTTTGCCAGATCGGGCGCGAGCAAAGCCAGCGTGGCGGTGGCCGCGGGAATGGTACCGGACACCATGAATACAGCCGAGGCCACCAACAACGCCCAGCCGGAAAGAAATCCTAAAATAGGGTTAAAGACGCTGCTGAGCCAGGCATAGGAAGCCCCGGCATTGGTATCCAGACGGTTCAGATACATATAGGCAAACGTCACGCCGAACATGATCAACCCGCAATACAGCAGGCTGGCGGGAGACAGCATACCCACTGCGGCAATGAGCGTGGCACTGGTGGCGGCAATAGAAAATACCGGCGCAGTACCTGCCACACCCATGATGGTGGACTCGGTCAGACCCAGTGCGTTTTTTTCGAGACCGGATGCTCCGTTCATGTGCCTCCAAAGCGTAAAATATCAAAAGTATCCTATATGCTTGGGTACAGGGATGATGACTTTTTGAGAAAACGCAAAGCAGCCGGATATGGTTGACACGCCCGATGCAAATGCAGCCCTCCGCCAGGCCAGTGCACCTCCCGCAACCTCAGGATTAATGAATATGGAAAATTGTGAGCTGTGTACCACGCCAGGTGGTGAATTGTTATGGCGCGATGATTTTTGCCGCGTAATGCTGATCGACGACGTCGACTATCCCGGCTTTTGCCGGGTGATCCTGAATGCGCACGTCAAGGAAATGACCGACCTCACCGAAGCTCACCAACTACGATTATTGCGCGTGGTGTTTGCTACTGAATCCGCGCTGCGCGAAACACTCAAGCCCGCCAAGATCAACCTCGCCAGTCTGGGCAATATGACCCCGCACCTGCACTGGCACGTCATCCCGCGCTTTACCAGCGATCGTCATTTCCCCAACCCGATCTGGGGCGCACCGCAGCGCGAGTCGCGCCCGCAAGGCCAACTCAACCTGATCGCCGGAATTTTGAAATCCGCGCTGGGGCAGCGGCTGTAACCGCTCAAGAACACTACTCGCTGGCAACGCGGGGAAACAACCATCAAGCCGCTGACGGCGCTATCACCCGGCTGGATGGAAAACACGCAGCAAAACAGCTGCCTTTACCGACCTGGCTATCAATCACCAGGCGCGCCTGATGGCGGGTCAGCACGTGTTTGACGATAGCAAGACCGAGGCCGGTGCCACCGGTTTCGCGCGAGCGGCCACGGTCGACCCGATAGAAGCGCTCGGTAAGGCGCGGGATATGGTGCGGTTCAATACCGTCGCCGGTGTCGGTCACACTGAAACATATTTCGCCCCCACGCACGGCCCAACGCAAGGTGATATTGCCATCCTTGGGGGTGTAGCGCACCGCATTGCTGACCAGATTGCCGAAAGCGCTACGCAGTTCGTCGGGGTTACCCATAACCCAGCGGTCAATATCGATGAACAGCTCGATATGGTGGCGTTCGCCGCTCAGGCTCTGGGCATCCTGAAATAATGACAGCGCCAGCGCTGGCACATTTATTGGAGTTTCCTGCAGACGGTTTTGCGGACTCTCCAGACGCGACAGGGTGAGCAGGTCTTCCACCAGCATGCGCATGCGTTCGGTCTGTTGCTGCATCAAATCGCTGTAGCGGCGGAAATCCACCGGATTGATGTGCTCCATGTCGGCGAAGGTTTCCAGGAAACCGCCTACCACGGTGAGCGGTGTGCGCAGTTCGTGCGACACGTTGGCAACAAAATCACGGCGCATCGCGTCGACCAGTTCGATCTGGGTAATATCTCTGGAAATCAGCATTTTTCGTTTGTCACCAAACGGCACCAGCTGAACCGACAGAGACACCTCACGGCTGGCAGGCGATTTCATGATGAGCGGTTCGCTGTAATCGTGTCCCGCCAGATATTCATGAAATGGTGCCTGCCGAATCAGGTACCCAATGAACTGGCCGCGATCGGAAGCATCATCCAGGCTGAAGTGTCGACTGGCTGCCGGGTTGAACCAATCGATCTGGTCAGTATCGTTAAGCATTACGATACCGTCCGGAATAGCCTGAGCGGCATGCTCGAAGCGATCGAGCAACGCAGACAATTTGGTGGTGCTGCGCTTTTGCCGGCGCAGCAAGCGCTCCAGGCCATAGAAGATATCATCCCACGCGCCATACGCCTGGGGGATACCGCCGCGCTCTCCCCGTTCCAACCAATGGATCAACGCAGCCATCTGATGCAAGTTGTAGACCAAATAACCGAGCACGCCCAGCACGAACACGGCGATACCAGTCGTTACACTGAATAACGCCGCAGCCAACAATGCCGCAAAAAGGATTCCGCCCAGCATCAAAGCTGGCCGCCACCAGAAATCAAACAAGGCTATCCCAGTCGCTTAAAGGGGGTTAATTATGCTTGAAATCAGATACGGCAGGGCGCGCAAGAAAATCACGCGGGTTGTGCCGACAGGCGATAGCCTGCCCCACGCACTGTGTCGATCAAGGTTTCATGCCGGGTAGGCTCCAGCGCCAAACGCAGACGGCGAATATGAACATCTACAGTGCGCTCTTCCACAAACACATGGTCGCCCCATACCTGATCGAGCAACTGTGAACGCGAATACACGCGTTCCGGATGAGTCATCAAAAAGTGCAACAGGCGAAATTCGGTCGGACCTAGCTCTACCGGGGTTCCGTTGCCGGTAACGCGATGACTCACCGGATCCAGGCTCAACCCTCGTATCTCCACTTTGTCCTCAGTCATCTGCGGCGCGCGGCGGCGCAACACAGCCTTGATGCGTGCCGACAATTCGCGCGGGGAAAACGGCTTGGTAATGTAGTCGTCGGCGCCGGTTTCCAGGCCGAGCACTTTGTCGCGTTCTTCGCCACGGGCAGTGAGCATGATGATGGGCACATTTTTCATGCGTCCGTCCGCGCGAAATTTTCGGGCGAGGTCGATCCCGCTCATGCCGGGTAGCATCCAGTCCAGCAGCACCAGATCAGGCAAGCTGTGCTTAACCATACCTGTCGCCATCTCAGCCGAATCCGCGCACAGCACGCTATGACCGGCCTGTGTCAGATTGAACTTCACCAGTTCCTGAATTCCGGGCTCGTCCTCCACCAGCAATATCGTCGCAGCCATGTTCGCTCCCATTTAATTATTCAATAGTAATGCATGTTATGACAGCCTTGTGACAAACTCGTGACAATGCCGGATATCGTATCGCCTTTTGTTTCACCCCCGTGTCGGTTATGATTCCGGCTGTTTTCTCTGATTGTTTTCGCGCCATGGATAACTCCACCCACTTTGGTTTCAAGACAGTTGCCGAATCCGAAAAGGCCGGCAAGGTCGCCGATGTTTTTCATTCCGTCGCACAGCGTTACGATGTCATGAACGATCTGATGTCGGTTGGGCTGCACCGCGCCTGGAAGCGTTTCACTATCGAGACTTCAGGTGTCAGGCCAGGCAATCGCGTGCTTGATGTGGCAGGCGGTACCGCCGACCTTACCCGGCTATTCCTTAAAAAGGTGGGCAGTTCCGGCCAGGTCTGGCTCACCGACATCAACAGTTCGATGCTCAGCGTGGGGCGCGACCGCATGCTGGACGAAGGGCAGACGGTGCCGGTGGCACAGTGCGACGGCGAAAAACTGCCGTTTCCCGACAACTATTTCGACTGTGTGAGCGTGGCTTTCGGTCTGCGCAACATGACCCGCAAAGACCTCGCGCTGGCCGACATGTATCGTGTGCTGCGCCCCGGCGGACGGCTGCTGGTGCTGGAATTCTCCAAGATATGGAAACCGCTGGCGCCGCTTTACGACGCCTACTCGTTCAAGCTGCTGCCGTTCATGGGCAAGCTGGTCGCCAAAGACGCAGACAGCTATCAATACCTGGCTGAATCCATCCGCATGCATCCCGGTCAGGAGGAACTCAAGGCCATGATGGAACATGCAGGATTCGCCAAAGTGGACTACTACAACCTGAGCGGCGGTGTGGTCGCCTTGCACAAAGGCTACAAGTTTTAATGCTATCCGGTCTGGCTGCCAGCGCGAGCCTGCCGCTGCTCAACCACCTGTTGCACGGTGCACCGTGGGCGCGCCAACGCCTGCTGACCTGGGTGGGTAAAACCGTCAGCATCGATCTATTCCCGCTCCACCTCGCTTTGACAGTTACGGCAGCGGGCACATTTGCCGCGGCCGAGACCGGCGCAGCGCCCGACGCCCATATCGAGCTTAGCCCAGTGCAGGCGGCACGCCTGGCAATGAAAGATCCGGCAGCATTCCATAATGTTGTCATTGAGGGCGATGCGCAGTTTGCGGCGACCTTGGGCAGCGTTTTCCGGGAACTGGACTGGGATGCGGAGGCGGATCTGGCGCGCGTGGTGGGCGACGTTGCCGCACATCGCATCGTGCATAGCACACGCAGCCTGCATGCGTGGCAGCGTCACGCCATAGATAGCGCGCAACAATCACTGGTCGAATATGCCACCGAGGAACGCCCGCTGCTCGCTAAACGCCGTCACATCGCCACTTTTATTGATGACGTGGATGCAGTGCGTGACGACACCGCGCGTCTGGAAAAAAGGTTGCAACTGTTCGCCGCACGTCGCAACGTAAACTAATGCGAATTTTACGACTGATCACCATTATCTGGGTCGCGCTGCGCTTTGGCCTGGATGAATTTTTTCTCGGCCACGAGCGCGTACGTGCGCTGCGCTGGCTGGTCAAAACCACGCTGTTCTGGCGCAACCTGTCCGAGCCACGCGCGCTGCGGCTGCGCCGAGCGCTGGAAGCGCTCGGCCCGATTTTCGTCAAATTCGGCCAGATGCTGTCCACCCGCCGCGACTTGATGCCACCGGACATTGCCGACGAACTGGCGCGCCTGCAGGACCGTGTGC
>JANMKH010000278.1:0-8625 GCA_031371965.1 Sulfuriferula sp. | reverse complement strand
CGGCAAACAGCCCCAGTGGCACGATGATCAAGCCTGCGACCCACGGCCACACGCGTCGTTGTCTGGATGGTTGCATAATTATTCTCCCCGAATTGGCTGCTCATTTTAACGCGATTGAGCCGCTATAATCGCGCTTTGTTTTGGGAGCCACTATGTTGACTACTATTGATTTGATCCGGCACGGCGAGCCGGTAGGCGGCCGCAAATACCGCGGCCAGACCGACGACCTGTTGTCGGAAAAAGGCTGGGCGCAGATGTGGAAGACGGTGGGTGATTATGCGCAATGGCAATGCATCATCACCTCGCCGCTCAGCCGCTGCCAGGCTTTTGCCGAGGCACTGGCTGAAAAGCGCGGCATCCCGGTCAGTGTGGAAGGGCGCTTCAAGGAAGTTATATTTGGGGTTTGGGAAGGCCAGACCTCTGCACAACTTACCGCCCATCATCCTGACTTGTTGTTCGACTTCAAATGCGATCCGGTCGCCCATCGCCCGATGGGTGCGGAGTTGCTGGCGGAGTTTCATGCACGTGTGATGGCTGGCTGGCAAGCCATGCTTGATGCGCATTCGGGCGAGCATCTGCTGGTGGTGTGCCATGCGGGGGTGATCCGCATGTTGCTGTCCGGCGTGCTGGGCATGCCTGCACACAACGCCTATCGCATTCAGGTGAGCAGCGCAGCAGTGTCACGTATCGTGGTGGAGGAAAAACATGGGCAAAGGCTGGCAACGTTGTTATTTCACGATGGTGTTTTGCCAGTGAATTAAAAGACAGGTTCGTGGCCTGAATAGTTCTGCCTTACCCCACCGGGAATGGCCTGGCGCATCCTGGAAATCACAATGGCGGCAGCACTTGGGGCGGTATCCATTGATAGAGCCAGGTCTCGGACAAAGCCTGGCCGTTTGCGCGCAAATACAGTCGAAGATTGATCGGGTCCATTGACGTGTCTGAGGGTTTCAGATCGAACATTGCCCGCAATCCGTGGATGGACTCGAGTGGACGTACGGAGCTGAGCTCGATTTTTCCGCGCGAAGCAGTGATCACCGCTTCGACTACCGTGTCTTTGCCGAGCATGGGGAGTTCACCCCCGGCGAAATCGACGACAAAACGCCAGGAGAAATATTTGCGTTTCTGTCCGACCACGCCGCCTTGACCGGTACGGGTGGCGACCACGCGGGCACGCGGCGAGGTCACCGGCGGCTTGGCGCCCCAGTAGAGACGATAGGCGAACAGCAACTCCTGTCCTGCTTGAGTTGGTTTGGCAGGATTCCAGAAGGCGACGATGTTGTCCGAGGTCTCGTCCAGCGCCGGTAATTCGACCAGCTGAATTGAACCCTTGCCCCAGTCCGAGCGCGGCTCGACCCACACGCTGGGGCGGCGCTCATAGTAAGCGCCGTCGTCCTGGTAGTGGTTGAAATTGCGGTCACGCTGGAGCAGGCCGAAGCCGCGCGGGTTGTCGTCAGCGTAAGCGTTGAAGCGCAGGTTCGCCGGGTTGGTCAGCGGCCGCCAAATCCATTCGCCGTTTCCGCTCCATATTGCCAGCCCGTCCGTATCGTGGATCTCCGGCCGCCAGTCGTTGGTGATGCGATGATCGTTCTCGCCATACAGGAACATGCTGGTCAGCGGCGCCACGCCCAGCCGTTCAATCGGTTTGCGTGGGTACAGTGCGGCATCGACATCCATGACCATCAGTGCTGCCGGATGAATGACGAAACGATAGGCGCCGGAAATGCTGGGAGAATCCATCAGCGCGTAGACCGTGAGCATGCCCGATTCCGGCTCGGGCTGTTCAAACCAGAAGGCGGTGAAACGCGGAAACTCTTCGCTGCGCGCCATGCCGCTGTCGATGGCCAGTCCGCGCGCCGACTGGCCATACTGCATCTCCGCACCGACCGCGCGGAAATAACTCGCGCCCAGAAAGGCGGCGATGTCACGCTTCTCATCGGTATGGTAGAACAACTGGAAGCCCGCGAAGCCAAGGTTTTTGGGCAAATGCGCACCCTGCAACCCGCTGTTGCCGTAATCGAACATGGCCGGGTCATAGGCGATTTCCTGGGCCTGGCCGTCATTCACTTCATACATGCGTACCGGGGTTTTGAAAAACAGCCCCAGGTGAAAAAATCGTATCTGAAAACGCAACCGGTCTTGTGCCCACAAGGCATGAGCGGGGCGGTAGTGAATCGCCTGAAACTGGTCCCAGTCGAGCTTCTGTACGCTGTCCGGGAGGATCTCGCCCGGTGCGCGATATGCGCTGGCAGCGAGTACTTTGGCTTGCCCCTTGAGCGAGGCATAATCGAAGTGCTGGCGTTCGCCCAGGGCTTTCAGCAGGGTGCGCGCTGCGGCGTCGCGGCTCCACAGCGGGAATGCAGCAAGACCGAGGGCAGCGCTGCTTTTCAGGAAGTCGCGTCGACGCATGATAGGTTGCCTGTAGTGGATGTGGGTATCTTGCGCCATGCCGGATGCGCCTCTGCCGAAGCCCAGACTTCGAAGTGCAGGCGCGTCAGGGCGATGGGGTCATTGAGCAAGTGCATCTTGCGACCCGGGTCGAGCGCGTCCGGACCTTTCCGAAGCGCTTTGTTCACCAGTTTGGTGCGGCTGTCTGCCGCGCGCAATTGCCGGAAACGAGGGATGCCTACGGCACACATGAGTGCATTGGCCGCCGGATCAACAACCGCTTCAATGAAACCCGCCGGGGCAGCAGCTTGCGCGGCGAGTTCGTGTGTTTTGCGCAATTCTTCGGGTGGACTTAATTCCTCCGGAATCAGAAAAAAGCGCATCCTGCGCAGATATTGTCCGAGGGATACGCGACTGGAGAGTACCGAGATCGGTATGGAAAGAATCAATGCGCCAACGACGGGCAATAACCACAGCAGATAGGAGGGTTTGAGCCAATATACGCCGCCGGCCCAGATCAGGCCCAGTAGCGTATGCCAACCATGACGGCCGAGTGCTTCGCCCCAACCGGTTTCGGTATTTTCACGCGGTGGCGATTTCCATTGGGTGCCACGTCCCAGTAGGGGTGCCAGCACGAAACTGGTATGGAACAGCATGCGGACAGGTGCCAGCAGAGCCGAAAATACCAGCTCCATCAACATGCTCAGACCGAGGCGCAGTCCTCCGCCAAAAAGTTTTGCGCCCTGAATCCAGATCAGCATGACACTGAGAATCTTTGGCAGAAACAGCAGCGCCGCGGTGGCGGAGAACAGCTCAATGGCGCGTCGTGGATTCCATTCCGGCCATAGCGGAAACAATTGAAAGGGATGGGTGAAGTATTCCGGCACCGACAGCGCGTGCACTGCAAGCTGGGCAGTGGACAGAAGCAGGAACAGAAACCACAACGGGGCGGACACATAAGCTGCTACCCCGGTCATGAACACCGCACGGTGTGCTGGATGCACGCCATTTGCCAGAAACAGGCGAAAGTTCATCAGATTACCCTGGCACCAGCGCCGGTCGCGCTTGAGCTCATCGACCAGATTGGGCGGGACTTCCTCGTAACTTCCGGGCAGATCATAGGCGATCCACACGGTCCAGCCGGCACGCCGCATCAGCGCGGCCTCCACGAAATCGTGCGAGAGGATTTCGCCCGACAAGGGCCCGTCACCCGACAGGCGGCCGAGCGCACAGTGGCGCATGAATGGCGCCACGCGCAGGATCGCATTGTGTCCCCAGTAATGCGATTCGCCGAGCTGCCAGAAATGCAGGCCGGCCACGAAGATCGGCCCGTACACGCGGCTGGCGAACTGTTGCATACGCGCATAGAGAGTGTCGCGTCCGGCGACCAGCGGCGCGGACTGGATGATGCCGGCACCGGGATTGGCTTCCATCAGACGCATGAGGCTGGCGAGACACTCGCCGCTCATCACGCTGTCGGCATCGAGCACCACCATGTAACGGTAGTTGGCACCCCAGCGCCGGCAGAAATCGGCGACGTTACCGCTCTTGCGTTTGACCCGGTGTTGGCGCCAGCGGTAGAACACATGACCGAAGCCCTGCACCTCTCGGCACAGTGCGAGCCAGGCGTTGACCTCGGCCACGCGATTGTCGGCGCTGCTGCTATCGCTGAGTATAAAGAAGTCGAAGTGCTGCAATTCGCCGCTGCGCCCGAGTGATTCATAGGTGGCGCGCAGGCCGGCGAATACGCGCGCCACGTTTTCGTTGCAGATCGGCATGATCACCGCGGTGCGCGCTTGTTCGCTGATAGGCGCATCGGTAGTGGTGGTGGCGGAGATTGCATAGCGATCGCCGCCAGCGAGTTTCAGCACGAAGCCCATCATTGCGGTCCAGAAGCCGACCGATACCCAGCCGGACAAAATCGCGAACAGGATCAGGATGGCGATCTCCAGCGCTTGCTGTCCATGATAGGGCAACACGGTAGCCATAGCGCTGGTGGCAAAGTAAACCTGAGCAATGATCAATACCAGCAATACCATGCGGCGCATGGTAGCGGCCGTTTGCCATCCACCAGGCGTAGCAGCACTATCGGCAGGACATTTGCCTTCCGGGGAGCCGTCATGATTGAATCTGAGGCGGCGCGACTTGAATAGGCGAAAACTGGACTTGGGCGGCCAGTGCAGCGGGGCCATGGTGCTGCGCTTGATGTCCGGGTTGGTAGGTAAGCACAACTGCGTTTGCGCATCCTGGCCGGCAATGGTTTCGGCTGCGAGTGGCAGATTGCCGCAGCTGATGGCTACGCGGCTGCAAATTGAAGCGAAGGCCGGATTGTCGGGATCGATGTAGTGATCGGAACCGGCAAGCGCAGTATGTAAACCTGTCAGCGCGTCACGCGGATTCAATGCGCCCCGTTCGGCTACCTCGGATAAAATTTCATCGCGCCGCTCCTCTGTCAAAGGCAGGCTGGCGAGATAGTGTTCGCAGATATCCCGTCCGGGAAAGCTGTGCTTCAATCGGGTGGCACGATGTAACTCCATGTCTCGGATACCCCCTTATTTTCGCTGCGCAATGAGGCGCGCAACTCCACCGGTTTATTCGCGTCGATTCTTTGCAAACGTAACGAGAGGCGCCATCCGCCCGTGGCATCGTTGCGGATCAGTTTTTGCTCCAGGAGCTTGCCGTTGGCATCAACGGACACCATCGCCTCGGGCTTCAGCTCAGCGGCGCCTGTGCCTGGCAGACTGCCTGCAAAATCGATCGCCAGTGAAATGCTCCCGTCGGGCGCATGCGTATAGCCTCTGCCATGCAATGTTTGTGCCACCCACAACTCGGGTGGTCGCGTGTCTTTATTCTTCTGCCACAATATGCGGTAGGAGAAATCATAAGCAGTTTTTGGTGCCGGTTGCTTGTCAGGCACCCAGTAGGCAACGATGTTGTCGTTGGTCTCGTCCGGGGTAGGAATCTGCACCAGCTCGACGCGACCGGCCCCCCACTGACCTTTGGGCTCAATCCACGCGCTGGGGCGAAGTTCGTAACGCAAAACCGGATCCTCGTAATCGGCAAAGTCGCGCTGGCGCTGCATCAGCCCGAAGCCGAAAGGATTGGTAGTGCTAAAAGAGGTGACCAGCAGACGCTTGGGGTTGCTCAATGGACGCCATATCCATTCGTCATTACCCATATGGATCGAGAGTCCGTCTGAGTCATGCACCGACGGACGGAAATCGTCGTCGCCCGGATGTTGCCCCTGGCCAAAATAAAACATGCTGGTCAGTGGTGCAAGGCCCAGTTTGCCGACGGCACTGCGCAGATACAGGCGGGCGGTAACATCCATCACCGTATCAACCCCCGGATGCAGCACGAAGCGATAGGCGCCGGTAGCGCGCGGCGAATCAAGCAGGCCGTAGATGATCAGTTGTTTATCTGAAGGCTGCGGACGCAACACCCAGAATTCCACGAAGCGCGGAAATTCTTCGCCAGTGCCCAGCGCGGTGTCGATCGCCAGTCCGCGTGCCGACAGGCCATAACGTTGTCCCTTGCCGAGCGCGCGAAAGTAGCTTGCACCGAGGAAAGACAGTACTTCATCCTTGTGATTGGCCGAATTGATGGGATACCGTACGCGAAATCCGGCGAAGCCCAGGCCACGCAATTTGCCGGGATCAATCTTGTTGGTTCCGTAGTCGAAGTCATTTGGATCGAAGCGAACTTCGCGTACGCCCTGTGCCGTGACGTCGTTGATCTTGACCGGCAGGTCGAAGTGCCAGCCGGGTGGAAAGAAATCCACTTCGAAAGGTGCTTTGTTGGCATCATGCCACAACGTGCGTTCTTTCTTGTAGCGGATCTGATGATAATGTTCATAGTCCAGAGCGCGTAATTCCGGCGGCAGCGCAACATCTGGTTTCTTGAATGATTCACTTGCAAGTTGTTTTGCACGTTGCGCGACATCCTGAAAATCGAAGGCCGACGCAGGCGCAGACAGGCAGATGAACAGGAAGCCAGCGACACATGCGAGCCGCGAAACCAGCCTGGAAGTAGTGACTGTTCGGGAAAGCACAGGCGCGCAGAAGCGGGAGAACGGCAGTAAAAAAGTCAAATTCAATGAGGCTCCGGCTTGGCATTATTAACTTATTATTGGTTCAGGCACCCTCGCGCCCGAACCAAGGCGGGTATCTGTGAGAACAACTCGCAGGAGAGAAAGTTCCCGAACTCGGCCGCAGCACTCTGTAGCATTACTGAATGCGCCGACGGACAAGCATATCGAATTGCCGACCACATGGCGGAATGATGCTAATACGACTGAAAGTTAGCGGAACGCGGCTTCCAGCCGATACGGGTGAACGGCTGATCGTGCCCCGATACTGTTAGCGCCACATCTTCGATCCAGCGCTCGGTAGGAACCGGTTTCAAATAGGATGCAGCCACCACGGCCAGCAGTCCGGCCGCCAGCGCCCAACGGCTCACACGAAAGGCTTTGAGCGAAGCCGCGCTGCGCAGAAAAATAACGCTGATCAATCCACCCAGCACAAAGCCTGCCACGGCTTCGGAAATCGAATGTGCGTGAATGACCACGCGCGATACGTCGATGGCGATGGATATGCCAAATCCCACCGTTGCACCCAGCATGCGCATAAATGGTGCGCTACGCAGCATCACTAGATAAAACAATACCGGATACACCGCAGTAGCACGCATGGCATGGCCGCTGATACCAGTAAAATCCAGCGCCTGGATACCCAACCCCCAACCGATAAATGCGATTTTCGTTGCGACCACCAGTGCCATGCCACCGATAAACAGTGCGCACCACCAGGCCGCCAGCCGCCACGCGCGTCCCATCATCAGCCAGGCGGTAACGGCCGCTGCTGCCGGTGCAGTGACGACGATACCGCCGAAACTGGTCAGTTTGAGCCAGGAGATCATAGGTTATGCACCGAGTATGCGCTGGTGGAACGCGAGGTGGTCTGCGATAAAAGTGGAAATAAAGTAATAGCTGTGGTCATAACCGGCGTGTCGGCGCAAGGTAAGTGGTTGTTGTGCGACTGCGCACGCCGCCTCAAATTCATTCGGCAGCAGTTGTTCATGCAAAAATTTGTCGTTCAATCCCTGGTCGATCAGAATGCCGTGCGGGAAGGGTGTGGTGCGTTTTTGCATCAGTTCGCTGGCATCGTATTGCTGCCAGTCGGATTGATCGGTACCGAGATAGTGGGTGAAGGCTTTCTGCCCCCACGGACACTGCGTTGGTGCAGCCACAGGCGCAAACGCTGACACCGAGCGATAAATATCAGGATTGCGCAGCGCCAGCACCAGCGCACCATGCCCACCCATTGAATGGCCGAATACGCCAATGCGATTTGCCTGCGCAGGGAATGCATCGAGGATCAGGCGGTGCAGTTCCTGCGTGATGTAGCGATCCATTTTGAAATACTGGTTCCATGGAGCCTGTGTCGCATCCAGATAAAACCCGGCGCCCTCGCCGAAATCCCAATTGTCGGTTGCGCCTGCTATGCCGGTATTGCGCGGGCTGGTATCGGGCGCCACCAGCATGATGCCGTGCTGCGCGGCCAAGCGCTGCGCACCGGCCTTGATCATGAAGGTTTCCTCGCTACAGGTGAGTCCCGCCAGGTAGAACAGAACCGGCACCGGACTGTGTTTGGCCTGCGGCGGTTGATACACCGAGAAGCGCATCGGCAGGCCGATGGCGGCCGAGTAGTGGCGATAAAAACCCTGTACGCCGCCGCAGCAGGCGTGTTCGCTGATGCATTCGAGCATGGTCGGCGTCTCAATAAATCACAACGGAACGAATCGAGTCGCCGCGCTTCATCAGGTCGAAGCCGTCGTTGATCTGATCCAGCGTCAGGCGATGAGTAATCAGATCGTCGATATTGAGCTTGCCGTCCATGTACCAGTCGACGATTTTGGGTACGTCGGTGCGCCCGCGCGCGCCGCCGAATGCGGAGCCTTTCCATACGCGTCCGGTCACCAGCTGGAACGGACGCGTGCTGATCTCCTCGCCGCCAGCGGCCACGCCGATGATGATGGATTGCCCCCAGCCCTTGTGGCAGCACTCCAGCGCCTGGCGCATGGTGGTGACGTTGCCGATGCACTCAAAGCTGTAATCGGCGCCGCCATCGGTCAGCGCGATGATGCGATCCACCACGTTGTCCACTTCCTTGGGGTTCACGAAATCGGTCATGCCGAATTGGCGCGCCATTGCTTCGCGCGCCGGGTTGATGTCGACGC
>JANMKH010000267.1:0-1619 GCA_031371965.1 Sulfuriferula sp. | reverse complement strand
GCGCAGGCAGACGAGTTGATCGCCAATGAGGTATTGGATCTGGCGCTGGATCTCGCCAAGGCCATGCTCAAGACGGCACTGGACGTGCGCCCGGAACTCATCAACACCATCGTCAGCGAAGCCATTCATTACCTCCCTACCCTGCACCCACCAGCACGGCTCTACCTCAATCCAAACGACCTGCTGCTGGTCAGAAATCAGATGGGGGACGAACTCGACAAAACCGGCTGGTATTTGGCCGAAGATTCCCAGCTGGAGCCGGGCGGCTGCCGCGTGGAAACTGCCAACAATCAGATCGACGCGTCGCTGTCGACGCGCTGGCAACGCATTACAGCTGCCTTGGGCAAAGAATCAGACTGGCTTGCCTCATGATGCAAGCCAAGCCGCACAGCCAGCGCTGGAAAGCCTATCTGCGCGACTGCAGCGAGTTGCTGGCGATCGCTGAACCGATGCAGGTATCGGGACGCGTCACCCGTGTAGCCGGGCTGGTGATGGAAGCCGTAGGCCTGAAGTTGGCGGTAGGCAGTGCCTGTACCGTGCCATTGCCCAATGGCTCCAAACTGGAAGCGGAGGTTGTGGGATTCGAAGGTGACCGGCTGTTTCTGATGCCGCAAAGCGACGTCGAGGGCCTGGTTCCCGGCACGCGCGTATTTCCTGTGGAAGTCGTGCAAAGTCTGCCTCGCCCCGGCCAGGTCAACCACCCCAGACGGCGCCCCAGCGACCGCACGCGCCACTTGCCGGTGGGTGATGAGTTGTTGGGCCGCGTTCTGGACGGCGCCGGTCGCCCGCTCGACAGCCTCGGCCCACTGCATGCTCAACACACTGCGCCATTGAATGTACGCGCCGCCAATCCGCTGTCCCGCGCACCCATTACCGACATACTCGATGTCGGCGTACGCGCCATCAACAGCATGCTGACCGTCGGGCGCGGCCAGCGTATGGGGCTGTTTGCCGGATCCGGCGTGGGCAAGAGCGTGCTGCTGGGAATGATGGCACGCTATACCAGCGCCGATGTGATTGTGGTGGGTTTGATTGGCGAACGCGGCCGCGAGGTCAAGGAATTCATCGAGCAGATTCTGGGCGCGGTAGGCCTGGCGCGCGCTGTAGTCGTCGCCGCACCTGCCGACACGCCACCGCTGATGCGCCTGCAGGGCGCAGCCTACGCCACCGCCATTGCCGAACATTTTCGCGATCAGGGCAAGCACGTGCTACTGATTATGGATTCGCTCACCCGCTACGCCATGGCACAGCGCGAGATCGCGCTGGCCATCGGCGAACCGCCCGCCACCAAGGGCTACCCGCCGTCCGTATTCGCCAAGCTGCCGGCGCTGGTCGAGCGTACCGGCAATGGCCGCGAAGGCGGCGGCTCGATCACCGCGTTCTACACGGTGCTGACCGAAGGCGACGACCAGCAGGACCCGATCGCCGACGCCGCGCGCGCCATCCATACTGCACCCAGAATCTGCTCGATGAATTCCTAGACCTCGAGGCAGCGATCGAAAATAACACCCACCAAAAACACGTCGTCCCAGGTATAGCGTGACATCAATCACAGCAGCACGCTAATGCCCACCGACACCAGTCCCAGCGTCAGCAGCGACTTGCGCAACGCGGCCCAG
>JANMKH010000235.1:0-4526 GCA_031371965.1 Sulfuriferula sp. | reverse complement strand
ATCATCGCAATGCTCGTGGTGATACTGGACTCAATGCGGATTGGCTGGTTGCGCATGAGGAATATCTGCGGCTTGGGTTTGATGCGGTTGAGCGGCAGACATCGTATCGGGCGTTGTTTCACTCCGCATTGACCACCAATGATCTCACCGCGATCCGCGATTGCACGCATAAAGGATGGGCGCTGGGCAGCGAGCAATTCAGGACTGATATTGAGAAACTGGGCAAACGACGGGCTGCATCCAAAGGGGTAGGCAGACCAAGAAAGCAAGTGGCGCCAGACAATCGTGTCTGACCCCCTACCATTTTCCTTGTTGATATGGTTGTTTTGTTGGTTTATTATGCAACCATGATTACCTTAAATCTACACCAAGCTAAAACCCATTTGTCCAAGTGCATCGCCCAGGCCGAAGCCGGTGAGACAGTGGTCATCTGCAAACGGAACAAACCTGTGGCCGAAATCCGCGCGATTCCACAACCGCAAAAGAAACCGCGTCCTGTCGGGCTGCTCAAGGGCCAGTTTTCCGTGCCAGACAGTTTTTTCGAGCCCCTGCCGGAGGAAATCATCGCCGCATTTGAAGGGCGTGGGGGTTGAATCGTTATTTGCTGGATACCTGCACGTTTCTTTGGCTGGTTGCAGGGAGCGACGCGCTCCCCAAAGTGGTCAGGGAAATCATCCGCAATCCGGACAACGAGGTTTTTCTAAGCGTGGTGAGTGCTTGGGAAATCACGGTGAAACACAGCGCCAACAAGCTGCCATTGCCTCAAAAGGCCGATATGTTTGTGCGCAAGCAACGCGAAGACCACTTGCTGGCAAGTTTGCCATTGCTTGAGGCGCATGTGCTGACGCTGGTCAAACTGCCCGGCATTCATCACGACCCATTTGATCGCATGCTGGTGTGCCAAGCGGTTGCAGAGGGGTTGACTATCCTGACCCCGGACGAAGCAATCAGCCAATACCCCGTCCGGACGGCCTGGTAGGGTTCAGCGTAAATACCCCTCATGCTCCAGCTTGAGCAAAATCCGCTGCACCGCCTCGTCCACACTTAAATCCGTCGTATCAATGGACAGCTCGGGCCGCTCCGGAACCTCGTAGGGGTCGGAAACGCCGGTGAATTCCTTGATCAGTCCCGCCCGTGCTTTGGCATACAGTCCCTTGCGGTCGCGCGATTCGCAAGTTTCGATAGGGGTGGCGACAAAGACTTCCAGGAAGCCACCGAGGGGTTCGATCATGGCACGCACATCGCGGCGCGTATTGCGATAAGGCGCAATCGGCGCGCAGATGGCGATGCCGCGGTTTTTGGTGATTTCCGACGCCACATAGCCGATGCGGCGCACATTGATATTACGATGCTCGCGCGAGAAGCCAAGCTCAGCTGACAGATGACGACGCACGATATCGCCATCCAGCAGGGTGACCGAGCGCCCGCCCATTTCCATCAGGCGCGTGCCCAGCGCGCGCGCGATGGTGGATTTTCCTGCCCCCGACAAACCAGTAAAAAACACGGTGAAGCCCTGCTGGTCGCGCGGCGGATAACTACGCCGCATCTCCGCCAATACCTCAGGAAAAGTGTACCAGTCCGGAATATTCACGCCGGCTTGCAGTCTGCGCTGAATTTCCGCACCGGTCAGGGTCAGCGAGCGCGTGCCTTTGGGGAGTTCTTCCAGGGGCATGAACTGGGCGCGTTCTTCCACGTACACCATGCGCGGAAACGGGATCAGGCCCACGCCGATTTCAGTGATGTGGTCAGCCACGCGCTGATAGTCCTCGTGTTGCACGATGTCGGTACCACGCCGATGCCGGCCGTGTTCATCGTGCTCACCGCCCACAATCAGGTGCGAGCAGCCGTAATTGCGCTGGATGATCGCGCGCGCGAGGGTATCGCGCACACCGCCGACACGGACATACACCGGTGACAACGCCAACTGGCTGGTGGCCGAAGGAAAACGCCCGATCACGGCCTGATAACTCCGCACCAGGGCAAAATAATCTGCGCTTTCCACCGGATCGCCGCCTGCCATGGGATGGATCAGCAGGTTGGCCTCATTCTGTACTGCAGCACGCAAAATAAACTCGTACTGGGCACGCTGCAGTTGGGTACGCGCGGGATAGGCAATCACATTGCGCCAGCCAAGCCGCGTGAACCCGGCACGCAATTCGGCCGGGGTAAGACGCAATGCCATGAAATCGTGGCGCAGCGGCAACGACAGGCCTTCGACCGCGCCGCCCACATACCATTTTGGCGGGGCGTCGGCTGCGCGGCCCAACTGCTCGGCTTCAAGCTCTATATCCGCCTGCCAGATCTCATTCACCATGACCACTGCCAGCATGAAGCCTTCAGGGTCGCGCAATGCCAGTGGCTCTCCGGGTTTCAGGCTGCGCGCCAGCGTCTCGTGGATTTGCAATACAACCGGGAGTGCCCAGGCACGCCCATCTGCAAGGCGCATGGAGTGCAGCACGCTCAGATAATCGGCTTGGCCGAGATAGCCGGTAAGCGGTGCATAGCCCCCATTCAGCAACAATTCCAGATCGCATTGTTGACGCCAGTTCAAATCCAGTGACGGCAGATGAAACGCATCACGCTTGAGCTCCAGGGCACGCATGCTGCTCACCAACAAATTCACCAACTCGCCGCCGTAAGGCGTGATCAGCTGCTCCACAGCATCCCCCTTAATTCTTTTCGAATATCGTATAAAAGCGATTTACAAACTCTTCCAGTTCCGCCTCGGACAAGTGGTTAATGCCCGCCGCACCGCGACGGCCCCCGCCCGTGGCAAAGCTACTGCATAACACATCCGCACCAGCCTTGGTTGTCTGCGGCGCACGCACGCTCACCACATAGCCGCCACCGGGTTTGTGGGTCAACACGGCATGGGCGCGTTCGGGATGGACAGTTGCCAGACGGTTACCGAATACCCCGGATACGCGTCGGCTCCAGGTCACATCGGGTAATAAGTAAACGGCTCCGCTGCGGCGTACTTGAATTGGCTGCACGGCGTGGGCTTGGGCCATGTCCTCGGCGTACCCATCACGCAGTACCTGGTAAGCGGGTTCGGTCTGGATAAGTTCGAATGGATCGGTGTACGTATGCACGATACGATAGAGCGCTATCGGCGCGTAAAACAAATCCGCCAGCGTGTCGCCGTAGCCGTTGTAGTTGATGCATTCACCCAGACTGCGCAGGTCATCCAGCTGTGCTTCGCTCAAATTCAGTGGCGCCGCAGCTGCACGTGCGGCGTTCGCCATGTTGTCGCCAAACGCTGCAACCACCGCCCAGATCAACTGGCTCCCGCCCAGATAACGGTTCACCAGAAGACTGGTACAAACATTGGCGTCGGTATCGATGTACGCATCCAGATGCGGATGCTGGGGGATGTCGCCAGGGATATGGTGGTCGAAATAGCGCACATGCGCGCCAGCTTCAAGCAGAGCAAGCAGCGCCGCATGGTTTTTGCTCATGGCGATATCGAGCACGGTAATCTCATCACCTGCCGCCGCGCTCACCTGCGCGAGCAACCCGATATCGCGCTTCACTCCGCTAATCAGGGCGGCATCCAACGGCTGTGCCAAGCGCAACTGGTGCAAAGCACAAATACCGTCCGCGTCACCATTGAATACATCAAAATACTGTGTCACGTTTTGCCGTCTCCCTGGCTTATTCTGGAACCGTTACAGCAGCGCTATATCATACCTGCTTCTGCTACCATCACCTCATGTCTCACACCACTTCACCTTCAAGCTTAACCCGCCTGATGCGGCTCGGTGCGCTGCTGCTATATCTGCTGCTAATTGGTTACGGCAGCCTCTATCCATTCAGCGGCTGGCGTGCGCCGCTGAATGGCAGCCTGGCGTTCCTGTCCGCACCCTGGCCGCACCATATCACCCGCACCGATCTGATCACCAACATCCTGGCCTATCTGCCATTGGGTTATCTGCTTGCAGCCTGGCTACGCCTGTATCTGTCGCGCTGGCGCACCGTGTTATGGGCAATCCTGGCCACCTCACTGTTCAGCCTGATGATGGAATGGTCGCAGACTTTCCTGCCTGGCCGCATTGCAGCAACACAGGACATTGCAGCCAATGTGACGGGTGCCATGGTAGGCGTGATGTTTTACCGTCTGTCGCAGGAGAGCAAGTGGCCGGGGCGATTGCTGCCCGGCTGGCGCGGACGCTGGCTGGCACCTGGGCTGTGGAACAATTTCGGTCTGCTCGTGCTGGCATTATGGGGACTATCGCAACTGAGCCTGGATGTTCCCTCACTGGTGGCGGGTAATCTGAAAACCCATTTTGTGCCATTTTGGGAGATTCCCGGAAATGATGGCTACCGGTTTCATTTATTACATGCGTTGATATTTGGCTTGGAAGGGGCGCTGGCGAGCTTGCTAATTGCCAGCTTGATGCGCCATCCGCCCAGGAAATTATCCGGATGGGCCGAAATTTTTGGATTTGTCCTGGTGTACAAGTTGCTCGCCGCAGCGCTGCTGTTAAAAGGCTGGGTACTGCCGCGACTCTTATCAGCCGAGATGG
>JANMKH010000225.1:0-2924 GCA_031371965.1 Sulfuriferula sp. | reverse complement strand
GTGGTGCTGACCGACGGCCGCTACGGCGCCTGCCTGCTCGACCGCAACGGCCTGCGTCCGGCGCGTTATGTAGTTACCAAGGATCGCCATTTCACCATCGCTTCGGAAATCGGGGTGTGGAACTACCCGCCGGAAAACGTGGTGCAAAAAGGCCGCATCAAGCCTGGCCAGATGATTGCCGTCGACCTGGAAACCGGCCGCATCCTGCTGCCCGAGGATATCGAGACCGAACTCAAGTCTGCCCATCCTTACCGCGAATGGCTGAAAAACGCCCAGCGCCTGGAACTGGGCATGGAGCAGGACGCCAACTGTCCGGCCATGGACGCCCCCAGCCTGTCGGTGTACCAGAAGCTGTTCAACGTCAGTTTCGAGGAACGCGACCAGATTCTGCGCGTGCTGGCCGAAGACGGCCAGGAAGCGGTCGGCTCGATGGGCGACGACACGCCGATGGCGGTGCTGTCGCAGAAAGTGCGTTCGCCGTTTGACTACCTGCGCCAGCAGTTCGCCCAGGTCACCAACCCGCCGATCGACCCGATCCGCGAAGCGATCGTGATGTCGCTCAATACCTGCTTTGGTCCCGAGCGCAACCTGTTCGAGGAAACGCCGCAACATGCGCACCGCCTGGAAGTGGCGTCGCCGGTGCTGTCGCATGACGCCTTCACCCACCTCACCACACTCAGCGGCCCGGAATACCGGTCCATCACGCTGGAACTGGGTTACGATCCGGCACAGACCAGCCTCAAGGCCGCGCTGGAAAATCTCGCTGCAGACGCGATTGCGGCGGTGCAGGCGGGCAGCGTCATTCTGGTATTGTCCGACCGCAAGATCGGCAAAACACAGCTGCCGATCCACTCACTCTTTGCCGTAGGCGCTGTGCACCATGCCCTGATCAGCGCGGGATTGCGTTGCGACTGCAATATCGTCGCCGAAACCGGCGCTGCACGCGACCCGCATCAGGTCGCCTGCCTGATCGGCTATGGTGCGACAGCCGTGTATCCGTATCTGGCCTACCAGGCCATTCTGGAAATGGTGAAAAGCGGCGAAATCACGCTGCCGCCTGCCAAGGCGCTGGCCAACTACCGCAAAGGTACCGACAAGGGCCTGCTCAAGGTGTTGTCCAAGATGGGCATTTCTACCGTGGCGAGCTATCGCGGCGCACAGTTGTTCGAGGGTGTCGGCATCCACGAGGAAGTGGTCGAGCTGTGCCTGAAAGACACGGTATCGCGCATTTCCGGCGCCAACTTCGAGGACTTCGAGGAAGACCAGAAAAAACTCGCGCGTCTTGCCTTCAACCCGATGCGTCCGATCGGCCCGGGCGGCCTGCTCAAATTCATTTTCGGCGAGGAGTTCCACGCCTACAACCCGGACGTGGTGATGCAGCTGCAAAGTGCAGTAAAGTCCGGCGATTACGCAAAGTACAAGGAATATGCGGCGCTGGTAAACGGTCGTCAGGTCGCCATGCTGCGCGACCTGATGGGGTTGCGAGAAGACATACAGCCCATCCCGCTGGATGAAGTCGAGTCGGTGGAGAAAATCCTCAAGCGTTTCGACTCGGCCGGCATGTCGCTCGGCGCGCTCTCCCCCGAGGCGCACGAAGCGCTGGCGCAGGGCATGAACCGCATCGGCGGACGTTCCAACTCCGGTGAAGGCGGCGAAGACCCGGTCCGCTACGGCACGCTGAAGATGTCCAAGATCAAGCAGGTAGCGTCCGGCCGCTTCGGCGTAACCCCGCATTATCTGGTCAACGCAGAGGTATTGCAGATCAAGATCGCGCAGGGTGCCAAGCCCGGCGAAGGTGGCCAGCTGCCGGGCCATAAAGTATCGGAAATGATCGCCAAACTGCGCTGCGCCAAGCCCGGCATTTCGCTGATTTCGCCGCCGCCGCACCATGATATTTATTCCATCGAAGACTTGGCCCAGCTGATTTTCGACCTGAAGCAGGTCAACCCGCAGGCGCTGGTGTCGGTGAAACTGGTGGCCGAACCCGGCGTCGGCACCGTGGCCGCCGGCGTGGCCAAGGCCTATGCCGACCTGATTACTATTTCCGGCTACGACGGCGGCACCGGCGCCTCGCCGCTGACCAGCGTGAAATACGCCGGCACGCCGTGGGAACTCGGGCTGAGCGAAGCGCAACAGGTGCTGCGTGCCAACGGCCTGCGCGGGCGCGTGCGTGTGCAAACCGACGGCGGCCTGAAGACCGGCTACGACGTGGTGAAAGCCGCCATCCTCGGTGCCGAATCATTTGGCTTCGGCACCGCGCCGATGATTGCGCTCGGTTGCAAATACCTGCGCATTTGCCATCTCAATAACTGCGCCACCGGCGTGGCCACTCAGGATGAGCGCCTGCGCAAGCAGCACTTTGTCGGCCTGCCCGAAATGGTGGTGAATTTCTTCACTTTTGTTGCACAAGAGACCCGCGAGTGGATGGCCAAGCTGGGCGTGCGCACTATCGAAGAACTGATCGGCCGCAACGATCTGCTCAAGCTCTCGCAAGGCGACACTGCACGTCAGGGCAGGCTGAATCTGCAAACCCTGCTCAGTCAGGGCAGCATTCCCGACAGCGAGCCGCGCTTCTGCGTGGAGCCGTCCAACTCGTCATTCGACAAGGGCGAGCTGGCCGAACAAATGGTGATTGATGCAACCGAATGCATCCTGACCGAGATTCCGACCACGCTGGAATACACGGTGCGCAACGTCAATCGCTCCATCGGCGCGCGATTGTCCGGCGAAATCGCGCGGGCTCACGGCGCGGCCGGATTGCCCGCAGGTTGTCTGACGCTCAAGCTCAAAGGCTCGGCCGGGCAGAGTTTCGGCGTATGGAATCACAGGGGCTTGCAACTGTTGCTGGAAGGCGACGCCAACGACTATGTGGGCAAGGGCATGGCCGGCGGACGCATTACCATCCAGCCGCCGCACGGCTCCGG
>JANMKH010000198.1:0-2668 GCA_031371965.1 Sulfuriferula sp. | reverse complement strand
TGTTGTGCAGGATACTGTTTCGGGTTGAAATTCACGGTGGCGTCAATTTGCCGGAAACCGGAAAACTGCTGATCATCGCCAATCATGAATCATTTCTGGATGGTTTGTTGCTGGGGCTTTTTCTGCCTATTCGCGTAACCTTTGTGGTACACACCACAGTTCTAAACAATCCGATTTTTCGTTTGCTGCTTTCTCGCGTACCACATTTGGCGGTGGATCCAACCAGCCCGCTGGCGATGAAGAAAGTCATCCGGCTGCTGGAGGCAGGTGAGCCGGTGGTGATTTTCCCGGAAGGCCGAATTACCATGACCGGCAGTCTGATGAAGGTCTATGACGGTCCGGGGTTTGTTGCCGCCAAGACCGGCGCCACCATACTTCCGGTACGGCTGGACGGGGCAGGGCGTTCCTATTTCAGCCGCCTGTCCGGCAACTACCCGCGCAGCATTTTTCCCAAGATCACCTTATCCATTCTGCCCACAACCTCCATCACCATGCCCGATGCGCCCAGCGCAAAATTGCGTCGCCGCATGGCAGGAGAAGCAATGCGCCGCGTGATGCAGGAAATGCTGTTCGCCTCGCACCCGGTGCAAACCCTGTTCAGTGCTTTGCTTGACGCAATCAAGATTCATGGACGCGGTACGCGTCTGCTGGAAGACATGCAGCAGATGGAGGAGACCTACGGCCAACTACTGAAAAAGAGCCTGGCACTGGGGCGGCTGGTCAGCAAGATCAGTGTCACAGGTGAGAACGTAGGGGTCTTGTTGCCCAATGTGACCAATACCATCTGCCTGATTTTTGGCATGAGCGCCATGCGGCGTATACCCGCCATGCTTAACTACACGGCCGGGAGCGCCGGGATGCAGAACGCCTGCATCGCAGCCGGGGTGCACACCATCATTACGTCGCGTCAGTTTATCGAGGTTTCCAAACTGGCGCCTGCTCTGGCTGGCCTGGAAAATCTTGATATTGTTTATCTGGAAGACCTGCGTACGCAGTTCAGTCTGTGGGACAAGCTATGGCTGATGGGCTTTGCCCGCTGGATGCCAGCTCTGGCTGTACAGCAAGGGCAGGCGGACGATGCCGCTGTCGTGCTATTCACTTCCGGATCAGAAGGAAAACCCAAAGGCGTGGTGCATACGCATCGCGGTATTCTGGCCAATATCGCGCAGATTCGCGCGGTCGTCGATTTCTCGCCTTCCGATAAATTCATGGTCACGCTGCCGCTGTTTCACGCCTTTGGTTTCACCTGCGGCGGCATCATGCCATTGGTGACGGGGTCGAAAATGTTCCTTTACCCGTCACCTTTGCACTATCGCATCATCCCCGAGATTATTTACGACCGAAACTGCACCGTGTTGTTCGGCACTAGCACCTTTCTCGGCAACTATGCCCGATTCGCTCACCCTTATGATTTCTACAAGCTGCGTTACGTCGTTGCCGGAGCGGAAAAGCTCAATGAAGAAGTACGCAAAACCTGGATGGAAAAATTTGGCATCCGCATCCTGGAAGGTTATGGCGCCACCGAATGCGCACCCGTGCTGGCCGTGAACACGCCGATGGCCTGCCGTTCCGGTACCGTTGGCCCATTGCTGCCCGGCCTGGAATCAAGGCTGGAAAGCGTACCCGGCATTGCACAGGGCGGCCTGCTCAGCGTGCGCGGCCCCAATGTGATGCGGGGCTATTATCTGTTCGATAATCCCGGCGTATTGAAGCCGCCGGCAGACGGCTGGTATAGCACTGGCGATGTGGTCGAGATTGATACTGATGGCTTCGTGCGCATCCTGGGGCGCGTCAAACGCTTCGCCAAGGTTGCCGGAGAAATGGTGTCGCTGGAAGTGGTGGAGCAGATCGCCAATCTTGCGTCACCCGCCAGTCAACACGCCGCGACCACACAAGCCGATCCGCAGCGCGGCGAAAATATCCTGCTGTTTACCACGGATGCAGTACTTAGCCGCGAAGCTTTGCTAAGCGCCGCGCGGCAACTGGGCAGTCCGGAACTGGCCGTAGCCCGCAAGATCATGCAGGTGGCTGGATTGCCGCTGTTGGGTACCGGCAAGATTGATTACGTCACACTAAAACAGATGGCGGAAGCTGCGTAATGAAGCGCCGTGAATTTATGGGTGCTTTGGGCGCGTTAGGGTTGGGCGCAGTGGGCGTGGGCGGATGGAAATACTGGCCGGAACAGGGATTCACCAACCCATGTCTCCCCAGCTTGCCTGACACTGCTATAAACCATCCGCTGATGCAGTCAGTATGGGCAGGGCTGGATCCGGCACAAGTGTGGGATAGCCACGTACATCTGGTAGGCGGCGGGGATTCCGGCGATGGCGCATGGTTCAGCCCGGACATGGACAGTCTGTGGCACCCGTTGCTGCGATTGCAGAAATCGTTTTATATGAACGCGGCCTGCGTCAATGAAGTACCCGGCAAGCTCGGCACAAGCTATGTTGCCAGAATGCTCCAGCAGATCGAAAGCATGCCGGCAGGTTTCAAAGCCCTGTTGTTCGCTTTCGATCTGTTTCATGACGAAGCCGGCAACGCCGACAAGCAACGCTCCATTTTTTACATTTCCAACCACTATGCGGCGCAGGTTGCGCACGCCCATCCTGCGGCTTTCGAGTGGGCGGCATCCATTCATCCATACCGGGCTGACTGTGTAGAGGCACTG
>JANMKH010000186.1:0-7662 GCA_031371965.1 Sulfuriferula sp. | reverse complement strand
CGAGCGCCAGTATCGATGCGTCCAAGCAGCGCAAACTCATCGCCGCCGCGCAACACTATCTGGGCCAACTCGGAAAAACCCCGCCATGCCGGTTTGACGCGCTGCTGTTTGAAGGCGAAGAGATCGAGTGGATACCCAACGCCTTCGGTGCATAGTGCATGGCATATGTCATAATTTAGCCTATGGACCTAATCGCACGTATATCTGAACACTTTGGCGACAGCGCTCGCCTCAAAATGGACGCCATGGACACGCTCGCCGTGCCCATCGCACTGGCCGTGGAACACATGAGCGAATGCCTGCTCGCGGACGGTAAAATTCTATCCTGCGGCAATGGCGGCTCGGCTGCCGACGCACAGCATTTTTCCTCCGAGCTGATCAATCGCTTCGAGATCGAGCGCCCCGGCCTGGCCGGGATTGCACTATCCACCGACACATCGATACTAACCTCGATCGCCAACGACTACGATTTCAGCCAGATATTCTCCAAACAGGTTACCGCACTGGGTCGCCCTGGCGACGTGTTGCTGGCGATTTCCACCAGCGGAAATTCGCGCAATGTGATCGAGGCAATTCGCGCCGCCCACGCCCGCGACATGCGCGTGGTGGCGCTCACCGGCAACGGCGGCGGGCACATCGACGAACTTCTGCGTGACGATGACGTCCATATCTGCGTACCGGCGAGTTCTACGGCACGAATTCAGGAAGTTCACCTACTCACCATCCACTGCCTGTGCGATGGGATTGATTGTCTAATTTTAGGAGTCGAATAATGCGTACTACATTGATTGTTGCCGCACTGGGTTTGGCACTATTGCAATTGCAGGGTTGCATACCGCTGGTCGCAACCGGCGTCGGCGCCGGCGCGTTGATGGCGGCAGACCGCCGCAGTTCCTCCGCCTACATCGAGGATCAGGAAATCGAATTGCGTGCGGGTAGCCGCATCGGTGAAGCCTATCCAAAAGACACACATGTCAATGTCACCAGTTTTAATCACGACGTGCTGCTTACCGGGGAAGTACCAACCGCAGAAGCTCAGCAAAAAATCACCGACATCGCTCAGGGCGTGGGTAATGTACGCAAGGTATACAACCAAACCGTAGTGGCTCCGGTATCCCTGTTCTCCTCGCGCAGTAACGACGCCTACATCACTACCAAGGTCAAAGCGCGCTTCCTTGACGCCAAACGTTTCCAGGTCAACTACGTCAAAGTGGTCACTGAAGACGGCGTGGTGTATCTGATGGGCCTGGTCACCGCGCAAGAAGCAGAAGACGCCGCGCAACTCGCCAGCACCACCAGCGGGGTGAAGAAAGTGGTCAAAATGTTCCAGATCGTTCAGTAATCGCGTTGAAATCCGCTTACCCGTTGCCTGATTTCGAGGCCAGCATTGCCACGCCGCACACGCTGCCCGACCTGCTTGCACGCCTGCCGCGCCCGCTGGTGTTCACCAACGGTTGCTTCGATATCCTGCACCGCGGACACGTCACCTATCTGGCGCAAGCGCGTGCGCTGGGTGCGGCGCTGATTGTCGGGGTCAACTCGGATGACTCGGTGCGGCGCCAGAACAAGGGTGCCGACCGCCCCATCAATTTTCTGGAGGACCGCATGGCGGTACTGGCCGCACTCGGCTCGGTCGACGGCGTGATCGGCTTCGACGGCGATACTCCGCTGGCTCTCATCCAGTTAATTCATCCCGACGTTCTGGTCAAAGGCGGCGACTGGCCGGTCGATGCCATGGTCGGTGGCCGCGAAGTACTCGGCTGGGGCGGGCAGGTACATTCCATTCCATTCCTGCACACCACTTCCACGACCGCGACTTTGACACGCATCCGGGGGCTTGCTTGAAATACAAAGACCTGCGCGATTTCATTGCGCAACTGGAAAAAATCGGCGAACTGAAGCGCATCGGCACGCCAGTGAATCCACGCCTCGAAATGACGGAAATATGCGACCGTGTGCTAAAAGCCGCAGGGCCGGCCATCCTGTTCGAGCACCCCACTGGTCATACCATGCCAGTGCTCGGCAACCTGTTCGGCACGTCGCGCCGGGTGGCGCTGGGCATGGGCGAAGACTCGGTCGAAGCGCTGCGCGAAGTGGGCAAGCTGCTGGCTTTCCTGAAAGAACCGGAACCCCCCAAAGGCCTGAAAGACGCCTGGGACAAGCTGCCGGTATTCAAGCAGGTGCTCAACATGGCGCCCAAAGAAGTGAGCAGCGCCCCATGTCAGGACATCGTCTGGGAGGGTGCCGATGTGGATCTGGCCAAGCTGCCCATCCAGACCTGCTGGCCGGGTGACGCCGGGCCGCTCATCACCTGGGGGCTCACCGTCACCCGCGGGCCGCACAAAAAACGCCAGAACCTGGGCATCTACCGCCAGCAGGTCATCGCGCCCAACAAGGTCATCATGCGCTGGCTGGCGCATCGCGGCGGCGCGCTGGATTTCCGCGAGTTCCAGCTGGCACATCCGGGTAAACCGTTTCCCGTCGCCGTCGCGTTGGGCGCCGACCCGGCCACCATCCTCGGCGCGGTGACGCCGGTGCCGGATTCGCTGTCCGAGTACCAGTTCGCCGGGCTGCTCAGGGGCGCCAAGACTGAAGTAGTGAAGTGTCTCGGCAGCGATTTGCAGGTGCCCGCCAGTGCCGAGATCGTGCTGGAAGGCGTCATCCATCCCGGCGAAATGGCACGGGAAGGCCCGTTCGGCGACCACACCGGTTACTACAACGAGGTGGACAACTTCCCTGTGTTCACCATCGAGCGCATCACCCTGCGCAACAATCCGATCTACCACAGCACCTACACCGGCAAGCCGCCAGACGAACCCGCCGTGCTTGGCGTGGCGCTCAACGAAGTATTCGTACCGCTGCTGCAAAAACAGTTCAGCGAGATCGCCGATTTCTACCTGCCGCCGGAAGGCTGCTCGTACCGGCTGGCAGTGGTCAGCATCAAGAAAAGTTACCCCGGCCACGCCAAACGCGTAATGTTCGGCATATGGAGCTTCCTGCGCCAGTTCATGTACACCAAGTTCATCGTGGTCGTAGACGACGACATCAACATCCGCGACTGGAAAGAAGTGATCTGGGCGATCACCACGCGCATGGATCCGGTGCGCGATACGTTGCTGGTGGAAAACACCCCGATTGATTACCTCGATTTCGCCAGCCCGGTATCCGGCCTGGGCGGCAAGATGGGCATGGACGCCACCAACAAGTGGCCGGGCGAAACGGCGCGCGAATGGGGCACGCCGATTGTCATGGATGCCGACGTGAAGCAGCGCGTCGATGCCATGTGGGACGAGCTTGGATTGGGTAAGGCCTGAGCAGACGAATATCCGTGTCTGCCTGACATTACACCCATATACGCAAGCCGACTCTACGCCTATCATATCCTGTCAATACGCTGACAGAATCCAGTCTCTGTATAACAATTACTCACCCAGGAGTTCATCCATGAAACGCTTCCTGCTTACAGCGCTAATAGCCATCGCAGCCAGCCCGGCGCTTGCCGCCGACGTCGGCGTCTCAGTCAATATCGGTCAACCTGGTTTTTACGGTCAGATCAACATTGGCAACAACTATCCTCGACCCCAGCTTATCTATGCTGAACCCATCGTGATCCAGCGTCAGCGGTTTAGCCCGGAGCCGATTTATCTGCGCGTGCCGCCCGGCCACGCCAAACATTGGCGTAAACATTGCCATGAATACAACGCCTGTGGCCGTCCGGTCTATTTCGTGCGCGATAGCTGGTACAACGATGTGTATGCACCGCGCTACCGCGAGGATCATGGTGACAGAGGCAGGGAACACGGTTATGAAAACCGTGGCAATCACGGCTATGACAACGAACGAGGTCACGGCCGCGGTCACGGGGAAGATCGTGGCCGGGGTCATGGCAGGGATCGCCATGACGACTAAACGTCCTCAGCTCAATAGTTAAATAACGCAGCCGCGCCTCGGCATACCAAACGTCGAGGCGCAGTTCCGGACGATGGCCTCAATCCGTAAATCTACCGGCCGTTGTAAACCCATTCCAGCAATGCATCCTGCGCCGCACCGCCTGCCGCCGCATTGGTGTCGTTAATATCAAACACCACCACAAAACGCCTGCCGGTCTGGTCGAACACATAACCGGCGATGGTTTTGACGCCTTCCAGCGTGCCGGTCTTGATGTGCGCATGGCCTGCCAGCGGGGTGTCCTTGCCGCGCGATTTCATGGTGCCGTCGACAGCGGCGATGGGCAGTGCGGATTCAAGCTCGGCAAACACCGGGCTGTTGTAGGCGGCCAGTAATAATTGCGCCATGCTGTGCGGGCTGATGCGCTCGATGCGCGACAGGCCGGATCCGTTTTCCAGCACCAGTTCGGGAAAATGCAAGCCTTTGCTGGTCAGCCAATTACGCACCGCATCGGCGGATTTTTGCGTATTGCCGGGTGCGCCGCTGGTCACTGCGCCC
This sequence comes from Sulfuriferula sp., assembly GCA_031371965.1. GTDB lineage: Bacteria > Pseudomonadota > Gammaproteobacteria > Burkholderiales > Sulfuriferulaceae > Sulfuriferula. The sequence continues at coordinate 3,216 of JANMKH010000186.1, read as the reverse complement.
AGGCTCAAAAACAAGCTGCGCGCCATGACGTTATTACTGAATTTGTTGAGGCTGCGCACCACCTCGGCCAGCGGCGTTGACTCGAATACGACCAGACGTTGCGCGCCGGCTGGCACTTGGCCTGCGCGCCAATTGCCGGTGAAACGTCCTCCCGATTCCTGCCATAGCATGCGGAATGCATCAGCGACTGACACACTGGCGTCGCCCAGATTGAACGCGGTGCTTTTCTCGCCGCACGCCGCAGCGTAATTACCGTTCAGCACCAGACGGCTATTGCCGTTGTCGGGCAGCCATTGGATATCGATACGGTCGCGCCATTCGCCGCATGGCGCATTGTCGAGTTGCAGTTTGTTGACCAGACGCATGCCCGGCGGCAACGGGTCGGCGTAAACAGCCACGCCGCCAGATACTGGCGTGAGGCGCAGTGCCGTGCTGTTGAAATTGACCATCAGCGCGGCTGGAACCGCGTTGTAGGCGCGCCCCGGCTCGCCGTCGAAGTGTGCCGGGTCGACGCCGGGCAGGCTGAAATAACTTTGATCCAGCACCAGATCGCCGCGAATCTCGCGCACGCCCCGGCTACGCAACTCGCGCAGCAGCAGCCAGAAGCGCTCCAGGGTCAGTTGCGGGTCGCCATAGCCCTTGATGTAGAGGTTGCCGGTGAGCACGCCATCGACCAGACTACCGTCGGTATAGACCTCGGTTTTCCAGGTATAGGCAGGGCCCAGCAGTTCCAGCGCGGCATAGCTGGTCACCAGCTTCATGGTCGAGGCGGGGTTAAAGGACAGCCTGTCATCATGGCTCAGTAACGGTGCGTGTTTGCCTACCTCCCATACCACCACGCCGACATGGCTGGGCGGGATATTGGCCTGGCGCAGTGCAGCTTGCACCGATGCTGGCAAGGGCCCATTGCCCGCCCAGGCAGTGCTCCATACCAGCAAATAGAACCAGCCATTGGACACGCAAAATCATCGTACGCATGGGCAGACAAGTCACGGCTGATCGCAGCCTGTGCAAAGGTGAAAAGGCGCGCTTACTCTCCTGCATCGCAACGGCACAGAGTAGATTGTGGTGCACGTGCCACAGGGCGCCGGCCGAGATTTCCCAGCACCAGCGCACCCATGACGATCAACGCGCCGGTCAGTTCTGCGGCGCTCAGGCGATGGCCCTGCAACCAGCCAATGATCAGTGCCGTGACCGGTACAAAATTGATAAACAGCACGCCCCCCGCACCGAGTGTCTTGATGCCCATGTTCCACGCCAGCACCGCGACCACGCCGGCAAGCAGGATCATATAAATCAATTCGCCAGGGAGTCCGGCCAGCGTAGCCGGCGAAGGCGCATGCGCAATGCCCGCCAGCGTAGCCAGCAAGGTAATGCCCGCGATGCTGGGCACGGCCATCAGGCAGCTCAGCGCGGTGTAACGCAGCGGCGACCAGCCCGGGAAATCCTGCGCGCCCAGCGTGTAGATCACCCAGCACAGCGCACCGGCCAGAATCAGCAAATCCGCCCCCACCTCAGCGCCGTGCAGCAGCGCGCTCAGATGCCCTTTGGTAATCACCAGCGCGACACCACCCAGAGCAAGTACGATCGCAGCAATATTCAATGGCGTGGGGCGTACCCCGCGCCACAACGCATTCACCAGCACACCCAATAGCGGCATCAGCGCCATGATGATGGCGCCATGCTCCGGCTGCGAGCGCGACAAACCCAAAAACGCCAGGATGCTGAACCCGGCAAAACCCGCCGTGCCATAAGCCCATAGCGATAGAACGCGTGACTCGAAACGCAGCATGTCGCGCCCCTCGATTGCAGCCAGCAAGGCCACAAACAGTAGCGCGCCGCTGCCATAGCGAATCAGCGTGAGCCAGAATGCATCCAGCGTCAGCAGCGCCGACTTGGCCACCGGGAACATCCCGCCCCACAACACAGCAGCCAGCAACAAGGCCAGCATGCCTGTGAAAAGCCTGGGCTTACGTGCTTGAGTCATGGCCTTACCTTATTTGATCTGAATTGATCGCAGACGCATTGATTTACGCGATTATTGATTCCACATCACGTCGGATTTGGCCGCGACTGCCGCTTCCAGCAACTTGATCAGCGGCAATGCACGGTGCGACAGACTCACCGCGGGCTCGTCGGCATTGTCATCGGCTGCTTCGCCGGATTGCGGCGCTGCTGTAACGCCCGCCTGCAGGCGCTGCAGCGCGCCCGGCACATCGGCGGCCAAAATCGCCCCCGGCACCGTGGCGCTGTGCCCCATCAATTTGAGCATGTTGAGCGCCATATCGCCAAACATGGTGATATCGGCATACGTGTCGGTACGGAAGGTGATGAGCATGATGATGTCCTTGAAGTTGGATTGGCTGGAAGCTGGCCCATTATATCCTTGGGCCAACCGGTAAAATTGGATCACAAAAGCTTCGCTCTCAGCTTGACGATTTCCCATGCCTTGAGTTTCTGCGCGCGCGTCAACGAAGCATGCGCAGGGCTGGTAGAGGGAAGGCGCTGATAGTGCAGCTGAGCTGCCATGCTGAGGCTTGGCAATACATGTTTACGATAACAGGCTTCAGCCTTGGCGCCATTGAAAAAAACATGGGCGATATCCGGATGCGCCCGATGGAACGATGCGAAATCATTGGCAATGATGGATGCATCGTCAATATCGGAATCCAGGCTGCCCTCCCGCGCGCATGATTTCAGCACGTCCCAGAGCGCGATGCCATTGTCCTTCAGCACCTGCGTTCGGGCCTGGTATGGCAACTCTGCATGGGCGCCCACCAATTCACCCAATATCGGCCAGAACGCGTTGCGCGGGTGGGCATAATATTGCTGTGCCTGCAATGAAAGCTTGCCGGGCATGCTGCCCAGAATCAGCACACGCGCCTGCGCATCAGCGATCGGGGGAAAACTATGGATTTGGGACATGACAACGCGGATGAGCCAATTCCCTATAGAGTGCATCGTTCGCGATGCGTTCGCAGATTTTTCAACCTGGGCCAGGTTTTTGGTGTGCACAGATTGCTTTAGCAAGCGGCACGTTACCCACTCTGCCTACATGCCAGTCTATTTCAGACCTGTGTTAGTAGATACTCCGCTCCAGAATCATCAGTTATCCGGATTCAAAACCCGTTCACCAACGGCTTTTTACCGCTTGTTCTTCAATGGTCTGAACCAGCGTTTGTCCTCGAAAATAGTGATACTCAGGCTATTTACTCT
>JANMKH010000175.1:0-10552 GCA_031371965.1 Sulfuriferula sp. | reverse complement strand
GACGCGGAACGCCTGACCCCGGCCAAATTGGCCGGTACTGTGCTGGGACTGGCCGGGCTGATCGTCATTTTTGGCGCAGGTGCAAAAATAGGTGCGCAGGCCCTGCCCGGGATTGCGGCCATCCTGTGTGCGGTAGCGATACAGGCTGGCAGCCTGGTATGGGTCAAGCGCACCGGGGTGGCGCTACCAGTGCTGGCACTGACCACGGGCGCGCTGACTTTGGTGGTGGGGCTGCTGCTGCCGCTGTGGCTGATACTGTTCGGACATGTGCCGCAGTGGAGCGTGCGCGCCGGGCTGTCCACACTTTACCTGGGGATTTTCGGCTCGGTGGTGGGGTTTACCCTGTATTTTTACGTCACCAAACATCTACAGGCCGGCCAGGTCGCGCTGATTACCCTGATTACGCCGGTAAGCGCGCTGCTGCTTGGGCAGGCGCTCAATGGCGAACACCCCGGTTTTGATGTATGGCTCGGTACTGCGCTGATCCTGCTTGGGCTGGGCACACATCAATGGCGTCTGCTGGCGCGCATGGCCAGATGAGCGCGGCAAGACAAGCTGTTCGGTTGAGATTTGGCAGCGCAATCCGAAGCCGCAACCATGTTACGGCTTTTTTAATGCACGCTTAACACGTTATCATGCGGCTTGGTTATTCAAGGATATTGCCGTGAGCCTCATCATCAACCCCAACGCCCCACCATCCCCGCCGCAGGAAAAACGCGTTACCCTGAAGACCCGGTCCGGCGAGATGGTGAGCGCGGACCTGACCCTGCAAGACGATAAAGGCCGTCAGAGCGCGGCCGAGTATATCCATCACCTGTTCCAGTCGATCCACGAAAAGCTGGGCGAAGTAGTCATCACGCAAGTGACGGAAAGCGCCGATCCCAACGACGTGGCCGAAAACAAGCGTCGCATTCTCTACATCGCCGCGTTTCACGATTCCATGTTCGGCACCTTTAACCGCATCACCAAGCTGCCTGAGGATGAACGTAACGAGTTCGTCGAAATATTTCTGCTGGCAGTCGCCACGCTGATGCCGGGGCGCAATATTCTGGTGGATTTAGGCAAGAGCTCGATTAGCGATGGCGCAGGGCTCAGCTGAACTTTTAACCGAACCAATTTTTACGATAGCGATTCCATGCATCTGCACATTCTGGGTATCTGCGGCACCTTCATGGGCGGCATTGCCGCCATTGCCCGCGCCGCCGGGCACACTGTTACCGGCTGCGACGCCAACGTCTATCCGCCCATGTCCGACCAGTTGCGCGCACTGGGCATAGAACTGATCGAAGGATTCGATCCCGCCCAGCTTGATCACAAACCTGACGTGTTCGTCATCGGCAATGTGGTCACACGCGGCAACCCGTTGATGGAAGCGATACTCGATCGCGGGCTGCCATACATTTCCGGCCCGCAATGGCTGGCGGAGAACGTGCTGCACGGCAAATGGGTGCTGGCCGTCGCGGGTACCCACGGCAAAACCACCACCACCTCCATGCTGGCGTGGATACTGGAAGATGCCGGTCTGACGCCGGGCTTTCTGGTGGGCGGCATCCCGCAGAATTTCGGCATCTCTGCACGCCTGACCGAATCGCCGTTTTTCGTGATCGAGGCGGACGAATACGACACCGCATTTTTCGACAAGCGCTCCAAGTTCGTCCACTATCGCCCGCGCACCGCGATCCTCAACAACCTGGAATTCGATCACGCCGACATCTTTCCCGACCTGCCCGCCATCGAGACCCAGTTCCACCACCTGGTGCGCACCGTACCGGGACAGGGACGGATCATCGCCAATGGCAGCGAAGACAGCTTGCGCCGCGTCGTTGCGCGCGGCTGCTGGACCCCGGTGGAATGGCTGGGCGTGGCGGGCGGCTGGACTGCCAGCGGCGGCGAAACCAGCTTCGACGTGCAATTCAACGGCAAGCCGCAAGGCCGGGTGGAATGGGGACTGATGGGGGCGCATAACGTACACAATGCCCTAGCCGCCATTGCCGCCGCCCGCCACGCCGGTGTTTCCACACAAGTCGCGTGCGAGGCGCTGGGGCGCTTCGAAAACGTCAAACGCCGCATGGAAATCCGCGGCACCGTCAATGGCATCACCGTGTATGACGACTTTGCTCACCATCCCACCGCCATCGCCACGACGGTGGGCGGCCTGCGCCGCAAGGTGGGCGCGGCGCGCATTCTCGCTGTACTGGAACCGCGCTCCAACACCATGAAGCTGGGCGCGATGAAAGACGCGTTGCCCGCCAGCCTGAAAGATGCAGACAAGGTGTTCTGCTACGCCGCCAATCTGGGCTGGGACGCCGATACAGTGTTTGCTCGGATGGGGGATACCGCCCAGGTACACGACAATCTCGATGCTCTGGTTGCAGCTATAGTCAGCGAGGCGCGGCCTGGCGACCAAGTGCTGGTAATGAGCAACGGCGGGTTTGGCGGCATCCATGAAAAGCTGCTGGAGCGTCTGGGTACCCGATAACGGCTTCTTATCTGTTACCTGCCTGAAACGAGGTGCGTTACATCGGCTTCAAGTTCGACGGTCAAAAACCGATATAGCAATTAATGGAGTTGCCCCGAGAAACAGAAAAATCCGCAGGGGTCTAGGAGGAATGGGGTATGGGAAAGTTTATATCTGGCAAAGGCTGGCTACTCGCCTGCCTGCTGGCGCTATGGCCCATTCTGGGTACTGCGCATGGAAACACGCTGGTTGTGGGTATATTGCCCACGCTGAGTCCGCGTGTCCTGCTCAATAACTATCAGCCGTTTCGTATCTATCTGCAACAAACGTTAAAACGCCCGGTTGAGTTGGTGACCGCAACCGATTTCGCTGCTTTCCACAAAAGCACGATGGCGGGCGAATATGACATCGTGGTGACCGCCGCACACTTGGGACGGCTTGCGCAAATCGAGAGCGGTTATATCCCGCTGGCAACGTATAAAGCAGCGAACCGGGCCATACTATTGACCTCCCAAGCCGCCCCGCTCAAATCCATACAGGATTTGCGCGGGCGTTCAGTTGCCACCCTGGATCGCTTTGCGCTGATTACCGGTCAGACCATGGCCTGGCTGGAAGAGCAGGGCTTACGCGAGGGATCGGATTTCCGTTTGCTGGAAACACCCAGCCATAACAGCTCGGGCTATTCAGTACTGAGCGGGGAAAGCATCCTGGCCATCATCTCACCAGCAGGCTGGAAACAGATGCCAGCGAACATCAAGGAGGGTCTCCAGGTATATGCCCGTCTCCCGGAGATACCGGGTCTTATGTGGCTGGCAAATCCACGTCTGGCGCGCGAAGTCCCGCAGCTCAAATCAGCTCTGCTGGCTTTTTCTCCGGCCCTATCCGAAGGCAAGCAATTCTTCGAAGTGACTGGCTATCAGGGCATGCGTGAAATCACGCCCGAGGAGATGAAGTCGCTCGATCCCTATACTCGCTATCTTCAGCAACATCTGGACCACTGACCGTGCCATTGAAGATATCGCGCGGCCTGTCCCTGCGTTCCAAGCTGGTCATACTCTCACTGATCGTGGAAGTAGTGATGCTGGCCCTGCTGGTGGTCAACAGTGTACGCCTGAGCCAGGACAGCCTGCTCAACCAGGCACAAGTACGTTACATCGAACTCAATACCCTGTTCAATGCAGCCCTCGCCGCACCGCTGGCCCAACGGGATTACGCCACCTTGCATGAGATCCTGGCCGAGAGCGAGCATCAGGAAGGGATCGTCTACGCCGTACTGGTAGACAATTCGGGACTTATCGTTGCGTCTTCGGGCTGGAAAAAAGGCCGGGCACTGCCAACGTCCATTGCGGCAACAAAGTTTAGCGATGCCCGCACAGATCAGTTCGATACCAGCACGCAAATCATGCTCGCGGGGCAAAAATACGGCACCCTATACTATGGCGTCTCAACGCGGTTTCTATCCAAAGCACGCACCCACCTGGTTCGACAAAGTATATTGATCGCGGGCATTGCAATCCTTTTGTCTGCCCTGCTGCTGGCAGGCCTGGGATACTGGTTGACGCGCCACCTCGCTACCCTGACCCGCGCTTCCGAAGCATTTGCGCGCGGGCAACTGGATACCCGTCTGCCGATGCAAAGCAATGACGAGGTCGGCGCGCTTACCCATGCCTTCAACTCCATGGCGGATGCCATTGCTGGTCAGATTGGGGCGCTGACAGCAAGCACGGCCCAGCTGCATGAAGAGCAGGCACGCCTGATCGCATTACTGCACGCCATGAAACTGGGCATTCTATTTGCCGATACGAACAACCGCATCATCTATTACAACCCGGCGTTTCAGCATATCTGGCGACTGCCCACGAGCCTGTCCTTGCATGGCAAGTCGCCCGCCGAGGCGATCGCCCAGACTGGCTGCATACTGGCCGATCCCAACCAGCTCGCCAGCCTGATAGCGGCACCGGCCGACTCCCACGAGGAGCGCCCCGCCACGGAAATTCGTTTATCGGATGGCCGATTGCTCACCCGGCTCAGTCACCCGGTGTATGACACCACAAAAAAATTTATCGGCCATTTATGGATGTTCGAGGATGTCACACAGGAGCAGCAAACCGCGCAGCAGCTTGTTTATCTCGCTGAACGTGATTCCCTCACTGGCCTGTTTAATCGCCACCGCCTGCATGAGGAAATGGAAAGGTTACTCGCTGAGGCCGAGCGCTCAGGCACCCCTGGGGCGTTATTATTCTTTGATCTGGATGAATTCAAGTACATCAATGATACCTTCGGACACTATGCGGGCGACGCGACGCTAATCCGTATTGCCACTGAACTTTCCACCTTGATCCGTCGCAATGAAGTCCTCGCCCGGCTGGGAGGCGATGAATTCGCACTGTTGATTCCGCAGATTTCTGATCTGAAACAGGCTGAAGATCTGGCAGAACGTGTCGTGCAGACCATCGCCCGGCTCCCGCTCATTTTCGAAGAACAACCTCTGCGCGTCACGATCAGTCTTGGAATCGCGCTCTATCCGCAACATGGCACCACCATCGAGGAGCTGATCGCCCATGCCGACACGGCCATGTATCAGGCCAAGGCGTGCGGCAAGAACACCTGGCAGGTATACCGGCCCGAGCTGGATATGGGCAAGGAAATGGTGGCCCGCCTCACCTGGAATGAGCGGCTATCGCATGCATTCGAAAAAAACCTGTTCCGGCTGCATTTTCAGGGCGTGTATCACACCGCCGATCGTACCCTGTCGCACCTCGAGGCACTGGTACGCATGATCGACGAGGAAAAGCCCGGCGAGCTGGTCATGCCGGCGCTATTTATCCCCATCGCCGAAAAATCCGGCAAGATTCTCGAACTGGATCGTTGGGTCATTAACGAAGCGGTCACCGTCCTGGCGCACCATCCCAAGCTGCGCGCCCTGGCAATCAATCTGTCCGGACGCTCCCTGGCAGACCCGTCATTGCCCCGTTATATTCAGGACGCCCTCGCCCGGCATGGCGTCGATCCACGCCGTTTGCTGATAGAGATCACCGAGACCTCGGCAATTGGTGACCTGCATGATGCGGGGCGTTTCATCGAGGCGCTGCATCTGACTGGTTGTGCGACCTGCCTGGACGACTTCGGTACTGGCTTCTCGTCTTTTGCCTACCTCAAATACCTGAAGGTGGATACGCTGAAAATCGACGGCCTGTTCATTCGCGATCTGCCCAACGACCATGACAATCAGTTATTCGTTAAATCCATTGCCGACGTGGCCAGAGGAATGGGCAAGATCACCGTAGCCGAGTTCGTTGAGGACGAGGCCACCCTCGAATTGCTAAACCGGTTCGGGGTCGACCTCGTGCAGGGCTATTTCCTCGACCGCCCGATAGCCGATCACCCCGCGCTGCAAGGTGAAACGCCCATGGAAAAGTCGGCTTAAACAGCGCAATTCAGTACGTCTTGTAGGGCAAAAATTTCCCGTTCAGTACAATCTTGACGCGGTCGCCCTTGGGGTCTGCCTCGCGCTGGATATCCATGCTGAAATCAATCGCGCTCATGATGCCGCCGCCGAATTCCTCGTGGATCAGCGCCTTGATGCTGGTGCCATAAACATTGATCAATTCATAAAAGCGATAAATCAGCGGGTCGGTTGGAATGGCTGTGGGCAGCGAACCTTTGTAGAGCACCATTTGCAGATGGTGGGCGCCTGTTTATTGTCCACGGCCATCTGGTCAAGCAGGGCCGGGTGGTGTCAAGGCAATAACCGGCTTCGTCGGCGTTGCCCACGACGGCTTCGGCGCGCGGCAATGGGATAGAGGCTGTCGTGACTTCACCACATCATCATTTGTTCTTGCATTTGCAGTAAACTCGCACCTATTTTTTCTCAATAACACAGCTATCACCTGGGTCAAATCCATGTTTATGCTTCGCGCCCTGCCCTATTGCCTGTTCGCCTGCGCCATGGCGGGTGTCGATTTGCCGCTTGCCTATAGCGCAGACAATGAAGACTGGAACGCGCATTTCCAGACAACCTATGTCTGGCAGGGTAAAGCGCCGTTCAGCGCAAGCTACAGTGGGCCCAATAGCCTGACGCCCAAGCGCGAAAAAAGCTACTCCTTCACCGCCACCGCGTTTCTGGGGGGGCGGCCGTGGACCGGCGGCGAACTGTATTTCAACCCTGAAGTCGCGCAGGGCGTACCCCTCTCCAATCTAACCGGCCTGGGTGGGCTGACCAACGGCGAAATCGCCCGCACCGCAGGGCCTACCCCGACATTTTATGTGGCACGATTGTTTCTGCGCCAAACCTGGGGCTTGGGCGGCTCGCCTGAAACAGTCGATGCGGATGCCAACCAGCTGGGTGGCAGCGTGCAACCACGCCGGGTCGTACTCAGCGTTGGCAAAATGGCGATCGCCGATATTTTCGACAACAATGCCTACAGCCATGATCCGCGCACCCAGTTCCTCAACTGGTCGCTGATGTCCGCGGGTGCCTACGATTACGCTGCGGACTCGCGCGGGTATACCTGGGGTGCCGTGCTGGAGTATTACCACGACAACTGGGCAGTCCGCGCCGGGCGCTTCATCCAGCCCAAAGAGCCCAACCAGCTGGCGCTGGATCAGCGTATTTTCACGCATTATGGCGACCAGATTGAAGTCGAACACGGCCACACGTTGAACGGCCAGCCAGGCAAGCTGCGCGTGCTGGCGTTCCGGAACCACGCGGTCATGTCACGCTTTCAGGATGCGCTGGACTATGCCGCGCTGCACGGCGGCACGCCCGACATCAACGCAGTGCGCTACGGCAATCAGGTCAAATACGGTTTTGGCCTCAACCTGGAACAACAGATCACTCCCGATCTCGGCGTCTTTGCCCGCGCCAACTGGGCCGACGGTAAAACTGAAACCTATGCTTTCACCGAAATCGACAACTCGCTGGCGGCGGGCGCCGTCCTGCACGGCGGCAGGTGGGGGCGCGCGCAGGACAATCTGGGCATCGCCTACGTGCAAAACGGATTGTCACGCCAACGTCGCGCCTATCTGGCGGCGGGCGGGCTGGGATTTTTTATCGGTGATGGTGCGCTCAACTATCATCCAGAGCGCATTCTGGAAACCTATTACAGCTTGGAGTTGATCAAAAACACCACGCTGACACTGGACTATCAGTACATCCAGAACCCGGCCTACAACGCCGACCGTGGGCCGGTTTCGGTGGGTGCGGTGCGGCTGCATGCTGCGTTTTGATCGGCAGCACTCAGAACGATTTTGGCATCAGTAAGTTTTGTATGGCAAAAACTTCCCGTTCAGCACAATCTTGACGCGGTCACCCTTGGGGTCGGCCTGGCGCTGGATATCCATGCTGAAATCAATCGCGCTCATGATCCCATCGCCGAATTCTTCGTGGATCAGTTCCTTGATGCTGGTGCCATAAACATTGATCAATTCATAAAAGCGGTAGATCAGCGGGTCGGTAGGGATGGCCGTAGGCAGCGAACCTTTGTAGGGAACGATTTGTAGCGCGTCCACGGCTTCCGGCGGCAGGCTGAGCAGCTTGCCGATGGTGGTGGCCTGCTTCTTGTCCAGGGTCATTTGCCCCATCAGCGCGGCGGTTGTCCATTCCTTGCTCAAGCCGATTTTTTTGGCGATATCCACCCATTTCAAGCCTTTTTTGAGCTTGGCGGCGAGGATCAATTCGGTGACTTCGGTACGTTGCATGGTTGCTCTCCTTTTTAAACGTTGGAAATGGAACAGGCTTATGCGTGGGTTCTACCCTGATTCATCTGCTTCAGGCGCTGCGCCAGCGCACCAATAATTTCCCGCGCCAGCGCCGGACTGGTCGCCATCAATTCCTCTAGCACCTGGGGTGGAAATGCAATCAGGAAGACCTCGGTTTCAGCAACCACCGTCGCGGTGCGTGGTTCGCCCAGCAGGTAGGCCATTTCGCCGAACATCTGCCCGGCGCTCAGACTGGTGATTTTCACCGGCTGGTCATTGATGGCTTTCATCATTGCCACCTGCCCGGACTGCAGGAAGTAGGTGAGTTGAGAACTCTCGCCTTCACGGATAATGGTCGTACCAGACGCGAACGTTTGGCCGTACTTGCGCAGCAGGCGTTGCGAGCGGCCAAACAGGAAGCGATCAGCCAGGGTGGTCTGTTTGCCGCTGCTGGCCAGAAACAGTTTTTCCAGCCCCATCACATCCACTCTGCCTGCCGCATACAGGCACTGCGCCCAGACCAGAAAAATCACCGCCACGATATATACCCAGATCAGCGAAAACACCACCGTGCCGAGCGTGCCGTAGATCGCCTGGTAGTTGTCCAGGCGCACGAAATAGCCAAACCCGGACTTGAGGGCGAGGACGCTAAGCGCGCACAGCAGGCTCACCAGCGCTGCCAGTCTGGCCGGCGGGCGCGGGATGGGCATACGCCAGTACGCCGTAAAAACCAGCAGCCACAGCACCAGAAAGGTAATCGCGCCGCCTGCCAGTCCGAGATTGGCCGCCAGGTGGTGCCCAAGCAACTCCATCCGCGACAGATAGGACAATATGTGCTGCGCCACGATCGCCAGCACAATCAAGGCAAACGCCAGCGGCATGGCCAGTAGCGACATCAGCCACGCCTGCCAGAAACTGCGCTTGCCACCCGCAAAAATCACCCGGAACGCACTTTGCAAAGCATTCAACAGACCGCGCGAGGCCATCACCAGGGTGAGCAGACTGGCGCCGCTGGCCACCGCGCGAGTTTGTTCCGGCAGCGCACCCAGCGCCTTGAGCGCACCCAGATTGAGCTGATCCCACAGCGCCACAAACAGCAGCGGCATATTCGCCGCCAGTTGCGGCAACTGGGTAAGCAGATTGGCCGCATACAACAACAGCAACACAATGGGGACGATGGACAGCAAAAAGTAGAACGAGATCGCTGCGGCATGATTGGCCAGCTCGTTGCGTAGAAATAGCTGCACTGACACATAGCCAATCTGGCTCAGCCAATCAAGGCGATCGCGCGTTGGGGCGGATAGAGAAAACCGTTTCATCGTTGCAATTTAACCTGCTTTGCACGGCGGCGGCCAGCCCTGCCTTATAATGTGCGATTAAATTCGTCACTCCGTCCGCGCAATGATCCTTTACATCCACGGTTTCAATAGCTCATCCGGTTCGGGCAAGGCGCGCGAGCTTGAGGCCTGGCTTGGCGCGCGTGGCCGCAGTGCGGAATTCGCCTGTCCCGACCTGCCGCATCGTCCGGCGGCGGCCATCGCGTTGTTGTCCGACCTGATCTCGACACTGCCGCGCGCGCAGGTAAAACTCATTGGCAGTTCGCTGGGTGGTTTTTACGCCACCTGGCTGGCGGACCAGTTTGACGTCAAGGCCGCGTTGATCAACCCTGCAGTGCATGTACAGAACGGGCTCAAAAGCGTGCTGGGCCCCCTAAAAAATCACCACACCGGCGAGGAGTACCTGTTTACCCAGCAACATCTGGATGAGCTGGCTGCGCTCGACAAACCGGCGCCATTGCGCCCGCAAAATTTGTTGCTGCTGGTGGAAACCGGCGACGAAGTGCTGGATTACCGCGCTGCGGTGAGCTATTACGCTGCCAGCCGGCAGATTGTCGTGCCGGGAGGCGATCACGGATTCCAAAGCTTCCCTCAATATATCGAAACCATTCTGGAGTTCTGAACGCAGGGGTGCATACACCTCGCGTTACTCAATATGTATCTACTTTACGAAGAAAGCGGCAGCTTCAAGGCCGGCACCATCATTACCGACAACGATTCATCCTTGCAGGTGGACACCCAGCACGGCAAGCGTGTCAAGGTGAAGGCCGTCACAGTAATGATGCGTTTTAACGCACCGGCGCCGGCTGAATTCATGGATGCAGCGCACGCCGTGCGCGACGAGGCCGACACGGATTTTCTGTGGGAGGTTGCGGGCAGCGAGGAATTCGGTTTTACCGATCTGGCACGCGAATACTTCGGCCACGAACCCACGCCTACAGAAGCGGCGGGCATTCTGATGCGTTTGCACGAAGCGCCGATGTATTTCTACAAAAAGGGACGCGGCCGCTACAAATCCGCGCCACCTGAAGCACTGGCTGCCGCCAAGGCCGGCGTG
>JANMKH010000088.1:0-5567 GCA_031371965.1 Sulfuriferula sp. | reverse complement strand
GATCATCACCCAATGGGTGAATGACTTAAATTAATGCAATGTATTGATTTATTTCGTGTCTTTCGTGTTTTTCGTGGATAAATCGCCGTTTTTAGGTTAATTCGAAAAGCGTTTGCCACAGAGGGCACAGAGAACTCAGAGAAGGACGGGGGCGCAGCAGCACCAGTACGCCGGTTTTTCTCTGTGTGCTCTGTGAACTCTGTGGCTGGATTTGTTTTTACAGAGAAATTTACACGGCCACGGTAGCGCCCTGTCCGTGTTTTCATTAGGCTGGCGCTTTTTGTTTGAGGCAAGCTCCATGCAAGAATCCCCGTTCAAAGGCAAAACTGGCGTCAAGCGCGTCTTCAACGCGTTTTTTTACTCGCTCGACGGTCTCAAAGCCGCCATCAAGCACGAAGACGCGTTCCGCCAGGAAATGTTGCTTGCCATCATCCTTATCCCGCTGGCGCTGTACCTGGAGCCGGGTGCCATTGGCCGGGCGCTGATGATTGCCTCGGTGCTGCTGGTGCTCATCGTCGAACTGCTGAATTCAGCCGTAGAAGCCGCGGTCGACCGCATCTCCCTGGAAAACCATCACCTCATCAAGCGCGCCAAGGACATGGGCAGCGCAGCGGTACTGATTGCGCTCATCAACGTCGCCATTATCTGGCTGCTGGTACTGACTCAGTAGCTGCTATCCGCCGGCGAAAACCTTAATTCAAACAGCGTCTCCCCATTCTTCCCACTTTCCACGCGCACTGCGCCGCCATGCAACACCATCACCGCCTTGACGATGGCCAACCCCAGCCCGGAGGCAGCCCCCGAACCCGTACGGGCGCTGTCCACACGATAAAAACGATCAAATAACCGGCTCAGGTGCTCGGGCACAATACCTGTGCCGGGATTGGCGACCTCGATGCCATATCCTCCTCCCGAACGGGATTGCGCCGTGACCCGGATCGTCGCACCGCGCGGAGTGTAGCTAATGGCATTGGCAATCAGATTGCTCACAGCCCGGTTGAGCAGTACCGGATCGGCATTGAGCGTGCCCGCGGCGTTCACCGCCAGTGTCACCCCGGCCTCTTCCGCCACGCCTTCGAAATATTCAGCAATACGGCGCAGTTCGCGCCCCATGTCCAGATCTTCCCGGCGCAGCGCGATCTGTGCGTTGTCGGCCCGCGCCAGGAACAGCATGCTCTCTGCCATCCGCGCCAGCCGCTCGTATTCCTCAATGTTGGAGGCCAGTAGCGCCTGGTATTCCTCCACGGAACGGGGACGCGCCAGAATCACCTGACTCTCCACCATTAAATTGCTGATCGGCGTACGCAGATCATGCGCGAGATCGGCAGAAAATTGACTCAGCCGCTCGTAGCCGTCCTGCAAGCGATCCAGCATGTGATTGAAAGCGCGGGCCAGATCGGCGATTTCTGCCGGTGCCTTTGCGATATCGAGACGTTGATCGAGATGGGTCGGGGTAATACTGCCCGCGGCAGCGGTGACCCGGCTCAGCGGCGCCAGTCCGCGCCGCACTACAACAAAGCCGAGCAGGGCCATAGTCGCCACGCCGGCACCCAGCGCGATCAGCAGCTTGGTTCGATAATTCTGCAATATCGCCATCCGCTGTGGGCTTTCGCGCGCCAGCACCACCAGCACGCGCGGCCCGTGAGCACTCGCCCCGAGATGAGCCCACGCTACCAATACACGCCCATGACCACCCTCTTTCATGCGCCAATCATGTATCGACGCTGCGGTAGGCATCCGCGTCTCGGGGACGGGTTCCGGCAACGGCAAATTTGGTACCTTTCCAACGCCTGCTGCCATCTGGTCATTTTCGTCCAGAATGCGCAAACCAAGACCTTCGCTGCCGATAGCCACATCATGGAAACGGTGAGGATCGTCACGGATAGCCGCCGTATTCGGCACTTCCGATAACAGGTGGCGCAACTGCTGTAGTTTGCCGATAAGCTCGGCATCATTGCGGATTTCCAATTGCTGAGCCAGCGCCTGATACAGATAGAAACCGGCGGCGGCAAATACCAGCGCCGTCACCCCGGCAAACAGCAGGGTCAGGCGCTGGGTCAGGGAAATACCGCGCCGCAGCGTCACGGCCGCGCTTCCAGCACGTAGCCCATGCCGCGCAGGGTGTGGATCAGTTTGTGCGAGTAGGGGTCGTCCACCTTGGCGCGCAGCCGCCGTATCGCCACATCGACCACGTTGGTGTCGCTGTCGAAATTCATGTCCCATACCTGGGAGGCGATCAGGGAACGCGACAGCACTTCGCCCTGCCGCTCCATCAGCAGTTGCAGTAACAGAAATTCCTTGGCGGTGAGATCGATGCGCTGTCCATCCCGGCTCACGCGGTGCTTGATGCGGTCCAGTTCCAGGTCGGCCACGCGCAGCGTCTCCGGCACCTGCCGTACGCCGCGTCGCAGCAGGCTGCGGACGCGCGCCAGCAATTCGGCAAAGGCAAACGGCTTGGGCAGGTAATCGTCGGCACCCAGTTCCAGCCCGCGTACCCGGTCTTCCACCGTATCGCGTGCGCTCAGGAACAGCACCGGCACGGGTTTTGTCCTGCGGATGCTTTGCAGCACCTGCCAACCATCCATGCCCGGCAGCATCACATCCAGCACGATTAAGTCATATTCGCCGGACAGCGCAAGCAATTCGCCCTCCGTCCCGGTGCGGGCCAGATCTACAGTAAAACCGGACTCGGTGAGACCTTTGCGCAGGTAATCGCCGGTTTTTGGTTCGTCCTCCACCACCAGAATCTTCATTGCACCCCCAATTTATCCTGTTGATTATGCCCTCTGGCGCTTGCACTCAACATGACAAAAATGTAATCCGGCTGTCAGATTGGCGTCATGGTCAGCGGTCTACTCTAGCTTAGGCAAACGCCTTTCTCAGGGAAAAACCGGCATGCAAAGACGCAAATTTCTACAGTATGCCGCAGCATCCGGGCTTGGCCTATTGGGTGGCAGTTATCTGTACAAATACGCGACAAATATTAGTCAGAATAACTTTCCGGGCACCGCAGTTGCGGCGCGCAATGCGGCACGCTACACGCCGTTGTTTATTCCCGGCGGCAGTGGCCCCTTCGGCATACTCGATATATCCGACGCGCCACTTACACTCAATGCGCACGCCACGACGCTGCCGTTGATTCAGGGCAAGCCGTCGCCCTTTTTGATCTACGCAGCGCAATACGATAACAAGGACTATCAAAATCCGATTATTCGCATCAAACGCGGCAAACAATTCAACGCCCGCCTACAAAATAATTTAACCGAACCGACGATTATCCATTGGCACGGTTTGCACGTGCCGGGCGCGATGGACGGCCATCCGCGCAACACGATCGCCACCAGCGGTCACTATGACTACGCGTTCCCCGTGACCAATCGCGGCGGCATGTACTGGTATCACACGCATGCCCATAACCTCACCGCCAAACAAGCCTATTTCGGTCTGGCAGGCATTTTCATGGTCTAAGACGAGGACGATCTCGCCGTGCGCACTGCACTGCAACTTGAGCCCGGCGTCACCGAACTGCCGCTGCTGATTCAGGACAAACAATTCAGCAGCGCTGGCGAGCTCGAATATGCCAGCAATCCGATGCAGCAGATGATGGGACAACTCGGCGACACAATCCTGGTCAATCTGACGCCGCACCCACAGCTGGATATCGCCAATCGGCTATATCGATTTCGCATTCTGAATGGATCGAATTCGCGTATTTACAAACTTGCTTTCGTGCACAGCGGAAAAAAGCTGCCCTATACCATCATCGGCACCGACGCCGGTTTGCTGGATCGGCCTTACCCGGCGCAAGAAGTCTTTTTGGCTCCGGCCGAACGGGTGGATATCTTGTTCGATGCCAGCCAGTTGCGCACCGGCGATGAAATTGCGTTAAAGAGCCTTGCCTTCGAGGCCATGAACAACGACATGATGGGGAGCATGGGCGGGATGATGGGAGGCATGTCCGGCATGGGCATGGGGGGAATGGGTGGCTCCAGCCTGGCGCTCGGCGCGGAATTCGAGATCATGAAACTCGCAGTCACCCGTCAGAGCGCGGCCACGCCATCCGTGCCGCCGCGCAAGCTTTCGACCATTGCACGCATCGATACGCGTGGCGCGGCTGTGCGCAACATAAGCCTGACGATGCAACGTATGCGCTGGCTGATTAACGGCGAAAGTTTCGAGATGGAGCGCTATCCGATCCAGAGCCCCAGCAACACCGTCGAACTATGGGACATCCAGAACGCAAAAATGAGCATGCCTCACCCGATGCATATGCATGGCTTTTCTTTCCAGATCGTCAGCCGTAGCAACAGCCCGAACCAAGTGCGCAAACTGGCCCAGGATGCGAACGGCCGCATGGTTACTGATATGGGCTGGAAAGACACGATTCTGGTTTGGCCCGGAGAAACCGTACGCATCGCGATTGATTTTACCAATGCGTATAAAGGCGACCAGATCTATCTATTCCACTGCCATAACCTGGAGCACGAAGACCAGGGAATGATGGTTAACCATCGCGTGACCGCGGTGTAATTCAGGTAAAGATGTTGTCTATATCGAGCGTAGCCCGAAACCGGAGGCATCTTTCTAAGCAGCTGTTTCAATGGAGGTAATATATGGCAAACATTCTAGGGCCCTCAGTGCTACCTTTGAATAGCACGGACTCCTCCACAAATGGAGAGATGAAACTCTTAACGCCTGTAGGCGGTTCCTTCTCCGTGGCCTTAGCTCAAGTCAAAGAGAAGGCTGTGGCAAGCATTGCCCCAGCGCTGCAAATGGCAGGGAGCAATACGTCCCAAACCACTACGTTACTTGCTTCAAGCTCTCTATCATCATCTAACGGACCTTCTCCTCATTTTGCATTGCGCGCTGCACAGAATGAGGCAGGAAAAGATAGCTTCCACGAACGGGCACTGGGACTGCGCGCTTACCGGCAGCAATTACTTGCGTCAAATATAGCAAATGCCGATACGCCGGGTTACAAGGCGGTAGACATTGATATTCAAGAAGCGCTGCGCGCAGGAAAGACGCCCCAATCAGTGGACATAAAATACGCTGTTCCAAGCCAAGGGAGTGTGGATGGGAATACCGTGGATATGGATAGCGAACGGGCAAAATTTATGGAAAACGCGATTATGTATGAATATGAAGTGGACAGAGTTAAAGGCCATTACAAGGATATGGATGATCTGCTCAAAGGCACTCCTTACTAATCTGTGAAAAATATCATGGATGTTGAGAGACAGATTTCTCGGCGCAGCAACACCACTTTCACCACGAAAGATGGTTTTTATGGCGCCTCATGTTCTGTAGTTGCCGAATCATGGCCCCTATAAACCAAAAAGACGGGTACGGCTTGCTTGGTCTCGCTCACGTTGGCGGAGTGGATCATATCGACTCCGCCCCAATATTGATTAAATCTATGTTCGGTAACCAACAGACCACCCTGAACTTTCCCTATAAATGTGGCTAGGGGTTCCTAGATTTGTGATCCACTCATTTTTGGAGAACCACGATGAAAAACCCGCAAGACATGGATAAAAAAATAGGCACGATGCAGGAAGGCATGC
>JANMKH010000016.1:0-2730 GCA_031371965.1 Sulfuriferula sp. | reverse complement strand
CCATCTCAGTGCCCCGCTTTCTTCTCATCGTGCCCGCCAAACTGCTTGCGCATCGCGGATAGCAACCGGTTGGCATAGTCAGCGTCGCCGCGCGAAGCAAAGCGCTCGAATAGCGCCGCGCTGATGACCGGTGCCGGCACGCCCTCGTCGATGGCGGCCAGTGCCGTCCAGCGCCCCTCGCCCGAATCCGATACACGTCCCGAGAATCCGGCGAGCTCGGCATCCTCAACCAGCGCTGCTGCGGTCAGATCGAGCAGCCATGACGCCACCACGCTGCCGCGCCGCCACACTTCCGTAATCTCGGGCAGGTCCAGCTCATACTGGTAATACTCCGGATTGCGCATCGGCGTGGTCTCGGCATCGCTGTCGCGCGAGCGCTTGCCGGCGTTGGCATTGCGCAGGATATTCAGACCCTCGGCATAGGCTGCCATCAAACCATATTCGATCCCGTTATGAACCATCTTGACGAAGTGTCCGGCGCCGTGCGGCCCGCAGTGCAGGTAGCCCTGTTCGGCGCTGGCGCCGGGCTTGTCCCGGCCGGGGGTACGTGGTGCCGTACCCACGCCGGGGGCAAGCGCGGCAAACACCGGATCAAGGTGCTGGACGATGTCTTTCTCGCCGCCGATCATCAGGCAGTAGCCGCGTTCCAGCCCGGCAACGCCGCCGCTGGTGCCGGCATCCACATAATGCAGACCACGCTGCTGCAATTCTGCCGCGCGCCGGATATCGTCGCGGTAATACGAGTTGCCGCCGTCAATGACGATGTCGCCCGCTTCAAGCAACGGCACCAGTTGCGCCAGCACCTCATCCACGACCGTCGCAGGCACCATCAACCAGACCGCGCGCGGCCTGGTCAGACGAGCGACAAAATCCTCCAGCGAAACCGTACCGACGGCGCCCTGGCTGTGGAGTGCCTCGACGGCTTCGGCATGACGGTTGTACACCACGCATTGGTGCCCTCCCTGCATCAGCCGCCGCACCATATTGCTGCCCATCCGTCCCAGGCCCATCATGCCGATCTGCATCTTGTATCTCCTTCAACTTTGAGAGGGGATGCCAGTCTCGCCTGCTGCGTTTCGCAGATATGATGCGCAACAGCCATTGCACCTTTGTGGCAGGCTGACTGCCTCGCATCACTTCTTCACCGGAAGATCATGCCAAGCCCTTACTATCCGTTGCAAAAATTGTTCCTGGTGCATAAAAAATAATAGCCATTAATAAACAATGCCATGCGGAAACACCGTTCTTGCGGAAAGGTTGAAAACACCCGCTGCCGGTGGTATTGCCCAAGGCTGATTGGAGTTCGGAGTGCTTGCAAAGACTGCGGAGCATCCGGTGGTGTTGGCCGTGTTCACGCCACAGTATGGAGCATTGCCCCCACCCCTGCGGTCAGCCCCATGGCCAGTGCGCCCCAGAACGTGACGCGGATGACGCCCGCCATCACGCGTGCACCGCCCACGTACGCTGCCAACCCGCCCAGCAGCGCCAGCAACACCAGTGAAGCGCCCGAGACAAGCGGAATCAGACTCGCCGGGGGAGCAAGCGCAATGACCAGCAACG
Source organism: Sulfuriferula sp. (assembly GCA_031371965.1). Taxonomy (GTDB): domain Bacteria; phylum Pseudomonadota; class Gammaproteobacteria; order Burkholderiales; family Sulfuriferulaceae; genus Sulfuriferula. Next base: position 1,170 of record JANMKH010000016.1, on the reverse strand, counting down.
GCAGGGCTGCACCACCAGAGAAAGAGCTGGCCGACGCCAACGCAGCCGGTATTGGGCGCGCTCTGAGCGTGTCGGTAATGCCCAGCTCGTCGCGGGCATGCGCACCGAGTGCGTCATGCGCCATGAGTTGCTGCGCGACCTGCTGCGCGAGCGCAGGATCGAGGCCGCGGCCGATGTAGATCGCAGCCAGTTCCTTGTGCTCGCCCTTGTCGTCTGTTTCAAGTTCCTTGCGCTCCAGCTTGAGTTCGGCCTGTTCGATGTCTACCTGTGAATGGACCGATACATATTCGCCGGCCGCCATCGACATGGAACCCGCAACCAGACCCGCGACGCCGGCGATCAGGATGCCGCCATGCGTCGCATGGGCGGAAGCGACCCCGAGCACCAGGCTCGCTGTGGAAACGATACCGTCGTTCGCACCCAATACCGCGGCGCGCAACCAGCCGATGCGTTGTGTGCGATGTTGCTCCTTCTTGCGTACAGGCATGCTTGTGGCTCCTTCGATGACTACAACTATGGGCAGGAGCGACCATCTGCTGGGAGCTCCCTACGCGCCAACCACCACATGGGTCTTCCACTGTTTCCCATCGATACCCAGGAATATCGCCTGGTAAGTCCCCGGCGCGAGTTTTAACGTCCCCTGATGCGGCAGCGAGATCGTGGCGCGTGCGCCCACGACGCCGACAAAGCCATACTGCGTCGGTTTGAAAACCGAATATTTGTATTCGTTGGCAAAACCGGTTTTAGGCAATTCGCTCAGCGCCTTTCCGTCCCAGGTTTCCAGCGCTTGCCCGTGTTCGTCAACAACGGAGACCTGGATCACGTATGCGCCCTGAGTGTCCGGGCCGGCGTCCACGTAGGCGGACAGCGTCAGGTCACCGGACGAGGAAAGTACCGGCTTGGTCAGTGCAAGGTGATGATGTTTCGGGTTAGTCCGTGCCGCCAGCGGGCTGAATACGGCACCGCGCAGATACCCATAAAAACCCACCGCAAAGACAATGGCGAGAATGCCGAACAGCTTCGCGAAACGCGTGACCGTCACGACTGGCAGCGGGCCGCTGAATAACCAGGGAAACCAGGCGCGGCGCGCGAGCTTGGGACATTTTTTCGCCACCCAGTGATCCAGCGACCACCAGCCACCGCCCCCGGCAATCATGATGCCCAGGCCCA
>JANMKH010000006.1:0-5150 GCA_031371965.1 Sulfuriferula sp. | reverse complement strand
GGCGTGCCCTTTGCTACACCGGTATTCGACGGTGCCAACGAAGCCGAGATCAAGGACATGCTGGAACTGGCGGACCTGCCGCGTAGCGGTCAGATCACGCTGTGTGATGGTCGCACCGGCGAGGCGTTTGATCGGCCGGTGACGGTTGGTTACATGCATGTGCTTAAACTGCATCACTTGGTGGATGACAAGATGCATGCGCGTTCCACTGGACCTTACAGTCTGGTGACTCAGCAGCCATTGGGTGGTAAGGCGCAGTTCGGTGGTCAGCGCTTTGGCGAGATGGAGGTCTGGGCATTGGAAGCCTATGGTGCTGCTTATGTGCTGCAGGAAATGCTCACGGTGAAATCCGACGACGTGACCGGACGTACCAAGGTATATGAGAACATCGTCAAGGGTGAGCACAAGATTGAAGCGGGTATGCCGGAATCCTTCAACGTGTTGGTGAAAGAGATCCGTTCCCTGGCAATCGATATTGATTTGGAGCGCTACTGACGGCGGATAGTTTGTTCGCCGGTTGATGCCGGCGTTAATCCGCTGTAAGCCACTAAGCTCTGGAGGAAACTATGAAAGCACTGCTCGATTTATTCAAACAGGTTACTCAGGAAGAAGAATTTGACGCGATCAAAATTGGTCTCGCGTCGCCTGATAAAATTCGTTCCTGGTCATATGGCGAAGTTAAAAAGCCCGAGACCATTAACTACCGTACTTTCAAGCCGGAGCGTGACGGCTTGTTTTGCGCCAAAATCTTCGGTCCGGTAAAAGATTACGAGTGTTTGTGCGGCAAGTACAAGCGCCTCAAGCACCGTGGCGTGATTTGCGAGAAGTGCGGTGTAGAAGTCACCTTGTCCAAGGTGCGCCGCGAGCGCATGGCGCACATCGAACTGGCTAGCCCAGTGGCGCATATCTGGTTCCTTAAATCCCTGCCGTCGCGTCTGGGTATGGTGCTGGACATGACCCTGCGTGACATCGAGCGCGTGCAGTATTTTGAAGCCTATGTGGTGACCGACCCCGGCATGACCCCGCTCAAACGTGCGCAGTTGCTGACCGAAGATGACTATCTCGCCAAGGTCGAAGAATACGGCGACGAATTCAAGGCCTATATGGGCGCGGAAGGGATTCGTGACCTGCTCAAGAGTATCGATATCTACAGCGAGGCAGAAACGCTGCGCAACGATTTGGCCAAGACCGGCTCGGACACCAAGATCAAGAAATTATCCAAACGCCTCAAGGTAATCGAGGCATTCCAGAAATCCGGTATCAAGCCGGAATGGATGGTGCTGGAAGTGCTGCCGGTGCTGCCCCCCGAGCTGCGCCCACTGGTACCGCTGGATGGTGGCCGCTTTGCCACCTCCGACCTGAATGATCTGTATCGCCGCGTGATTAACCGTAACAACCGCTTGAAACGTCTGCTCGAACTCAAGGCTCCGGAAATCATCGTGCGCAACGAAAAACGCATGCTGCAGGAAGCGGTGGATTCGTTGATGGACAACGGTCGTCGCGGCAAGGCCATGACCGGCGCCAACAAGCGTCCGCTGAAATCGCTCGCCGACATGATTAAAGGCAAGGGTGGCCGATTCCGCCAGAACCTGTTGGGAAAACGCGTCGACTACTCGGGCCGTTCGGTCATCGTGGTGGGCCCGCAACTCCGCTTGCACCAATGCGGTCTCCCCAAGAAAATGGCGCTGGAGCTATTCAAACCGTTCATTTTCCACAAGCTGGAAGTGATGGGACTGGCGACCACCATCAAGGCAGCAAAACGTATGGTGGAAACCGAGGAGCCAGTGGTATGGGACATCCTCGAAGACGTCATTCGCGAGCACCCGGTGATGTTGAACCGTGCACCGACCTTGCATCGTCTGGGTATCCAGGCATTCGAGCCGACGCTGATCGAAGGCAAGGCGATCCAGCTGCATCCGCTGGTATGCGCGGCGTTTAACGCCGACTTCGACGGTGACCAGATGGCTGTGCACGTACCGCTGTCGCTGGAAGCGCAGATGGAGTGCCGCACTTTGATGCTGGCCTCCAATAACGTGCTGTCGCCTGCCAACGGCGAGCCGATTATCGTGCCGTCGCAGGATATCGTGCTGGGCTTGTACTACATGACCCGCGAGCGCGTGAATGCGCGTGGTGAGGGCATGATGTTTGCCGACGTCGATGAAGTGTCGCGTGCTTACGAGTCGCGCCAGGTGGAGCTGAACGCCAAGGTGATGGTGCGTATCAAGGAAGCGTATTACGACGAGCAGGGTGAGCGCGCGGAAAAAATCACCCGCTACGAAACCACCGTGGGCCGTTCGCTGTTATCTGAAATTCTGCCGATTGGCCTGTCATTTACCCACGTTAACAAGATCCTCAAGAAAAAAGAAATTTCCAAGCTCATCAACGCCAGCTTCCGTCGTTGCGGTTTGCGCCAGACGGTGATTTTTGCCGACAAGCTGATGTATACCGGCTTTACCTACGCTACGCGCGGTGGCATGTCGATTTGCGTGGATGACATGCTGGTGCCGACGCAGAAGCAGGACATCATCAGCGCTTCCGAAAAAGAAGTGCAGGAAATCGAGGCGCAATATACCTCTGGTCTGGTGACTCAAGGCGAGCGCTATAACAAGGTGGTGGACATCTGGGGCCGTGCCGGCGATCAGGTGGCCAAGGCCATGATGACGCAACTGGGCAGCGAACCCGTGACCACGCGTGACGGAGTGGAAACCACCCAGGAATCATTCAACGCCATTTACATGATGGCCGACTCCGGCGCGCGCGGTTCGGCTGCGCAGATTCGCCAGTTGGCGGGCATGCGCGGTTTGATGGCGAAACCGGACGGCTCGATTATCGAGACACCGATTACTGCGAACTTCCGCGAAGGCCTCAACGTACTGCAGTACTTCATCTCAACTCACGGCGCACGCAAGGGTTTGGCCGATACGGCATTGAAGACGGCCAACTCGGGCTACCTGACCCGTCGTCTGGTGGACGTTACCCAGGATCTGGTGGTGATCGAGGATGATTGCGGTACCCGTGAAGGTCTGGTGCTGAAAGCGCTGGTGGAAGGTGGCGAAGTCATTGAGCCGTTGCGTGAGCGAGTTCTGGGCCGCGTCACCTCGCTGGACGTGATTCACCCGGAAACGGGCGAGACCGTGATTGAAGTTGGCACCCTGCTGGATGAAGATGCCGTTGAGCGTATCGAGGCGCTGGGTGTCGACGAGGTGAAGGTGCGTACCGCACTCACCTGCGATACACGCTACGGCCTGTGCGCCAAGTGCTATGGCCGCGATCTTGGTCGTGGTCATCTGGTGAATGTGGGTGAGGCGGTGGGCGTCATCGCTGCGCAGTCCATCGGCGAGCCGGGCACACAGCTCACCATGCGTACTTTCCACATCGGTGGCGCCGCATCGCGTGCCGCAGTAGCCAGCCAGCTGGAATGCAAATCGGCCGGCGTGGTGAATTACAGCCCGGCGATGCGTTATGTGACAAGTGCCAAAGGCGAAATGATTGCGATAGCGCGTAGTGGTGAGATCATCATCATGGGCGACAATGGCCGTGAACGTGAGCGTCACAAGGTGCCATACGGTGCGGTCCTCAGTGTCAAGGATGGAGTCAAGGCCAAAGCTGGTCAGATATTAGCCAACTGGGATCCACATACTCGCCCCATCATTACTGAATATGCTGGCCGTGTGCGTTTCGAAAACGTTGAGGAGGGATCTACGGTTGCCAAGCAGATTGATGATGTGACCGGCTTGTCGGCTCTAGTAGTAATTGACCCGAAACGTCGTGTTGGTGCGGCAGTAAAAGGTCTGCGCCCACAGGTCAAACTGCTTGATGCTAAAGGTAATGAAGTGAAAATGAGTGGCACTGAAACGTCAGTCAATATCACTTTCCAGATCAGCTCCATCATTACCGTGAAAGATGGTCAGGACGTTGGTGTGGGTGAAGTGCTGGCGCGTATTCCGCAGGAAACTTCAAAAACCCGCGATATTACCGGTGGTCTGCCGCGGGTGGCTGAATTGTTCGAGGCGCGCTCTCCCAAGGATGCAGGAGTGCTGGCTGCGGTCACCGGGACTGTTTCGTTCGGCAAAGACACCAAAGGCAAACAGCGTCTGGTTATTACGGACTTTGACGGCGTTGCCCATGAATATCTGATTTCGAAAGAAAAGCATGTCACCGCTCACGATGGTCAGGTAGTTAACAAAGGCGAAATGATCGTGGATGGGCCGGTTGATCCGCATGACATCCTCGGTTTGAAGGGTGTGGAAGCCTTGTCGCGTTACATCACGGACGAGGTTCAGGATGTATACCGGTTGCAGGGTGTGAAAATCAACGACAAGCACATCGAAGTCATCGTTCGGCAAATGTTGCGTCGCGTGAATGTGGCTGATGCAGGCGATACCCGCTTTATTCAGGGTGAGCAGGTGGAGCGTGCCGAGTTGTTGGCTGAAAACGAACGTATGCTGGCTGCGGGCAAGCAGGCCGCCACATTTACCTATGTGCTTCTTGGTATTACCAAGGCATCCTTGTCTACAGACTCGTTTATCTCTGCTGCATCGTTCCAGGAAACCACGCGAGTACTGACGGAAGCCGCGATTATGGGCAAGAAAGACGATCTGCGTGGTCTCAAAGAGAACGTTATTGTGGGGCGCCTGATTCCGGCTGGTACGGGTTTGGCCTATCACAATACACGCCGTCGCCAGAAGCTTGGCGAGGATATGGGCTCAGAAACGGACTTTACGGAAGGCGAGGATAGCGCAGCGGGAAGCGAGCAAGTGGCTTGACAGCCGGGGCATAAGCCCCTAAAATCCACCCTCTTTTTTACCGGTCTGTAAATTTTGCTCAGCCGGACAGCTTTGACGGGACGGCGTGATGCCGTCCCCGTTGTTTAAAGCGGCCAAAATTTTGGTCGAAAGCGGAACAACCATACTTGGGAAACGAAATAGCATGCCAACAATCAATCAATTAGTGCGCAAACCCCGCGTCGCCAAGCGCGTTAAAAGCAAGGTGCCTGCACTCGAGGCTTGTCCACAAAAACGCGGCGTATGTACCCGTGTGTATACCACCACTCCAAAAAAGCCTAACTCGGCGCTACGTAAAGTCGCCCGTGTTCGCCTCACTAACGGTTTCGAGGTCAGCAGCTATATTGGTGGTGAAGGCCACAACCT